>SKMI01000044.1 GCA_007121115.1 Paracoccaceae bacterium
CGCCGCCACCGGCACGCCGCCCGAGCAGCATGACCTGATCCGCGCCCTGCACTTCCCCGAGGATGCCGACGACCGCGAGGGTTTCGAAGCCCTGCAGCGCGCGCTGGCGCATCACGCCACCGGGCGGCTGATCCGCAGCGCGCAGGAGGTGCTGACCGGACTGGCCGAGGAAGGCATCTTCATGGACGACCTGCGCCCCGACCGCGCCCGGCCCGAACTGTGGCGCGCCTTTGCCGCCGGGCTGCGCGGCCCGGCGGTGGCAGGGCTGGCCGGGGTGCGCGACCGGTCGTCCATGGCGCTGGCGGTGGGGCGGATGCGGCAGGACCCGGCCTTTCGCGAGGCCGCGCACCGGTTCCTGCGCGCATTCGATCAGTGCCTGGCCGAGGTCACCCCCGCCATGGAAGACGAAGCGCTGGCGCGGCTGACCGACACCCGCAGCGCCCGCGCCTTCATGCTGCTGGGCCGCGTGACCGGCGCCTTCGGGCGCTGAACCATTCTCCGGTTGCGTCCGACGGTGCAGGCCAGCGGCACGAATGCGCCCTCGGGGCGTGCCCCCACCCACCACCTGCACGCCCCGAGGGCGCTTTCTCGACACTCTGGCGAACCAATCAACCGAGGGCCGATGCCTCTGTTGGCCGCAGGCATTGCACCCGCGGGGTGGCTCGCCTATTGCTGCACAGGTGAAGAAACCGCCTCCGCGTGCGCGGGGCCAAACGGGTGCCGAAATGGAGGGTGCCGATCATGGACCGCTCCCCCTTCTGGCAGGGTTTCCGCGATTCGCTGCCCTTCCTGCTGGTCATCGTGCCCTTTGGCCTTGTCTTTGGCGTCGCGGCCACCGAAGCGGGGCTGAACATCGCCGAGGTGATGGGCTTTTCCGTGCTGGTCATCGCCGGGGCGGCGCAGTTCGTGGCGCTGCAACTGATGATCGACAACGCGCCCACGCTGATCGTTCTGACCACGGCGCTGGCGGTGAACCTGCGCATGGCGATGTACTCGGCCTCGCTCGCGCCGCATCTGGGGCAGGTGGTTTGGTGGAAACGCGCCTTTGCCGCGTATTTCATGGTCGATCAGTCCTATGCCGTCAGCATCCTGCGGTACGAGACGGGGCCGCCCCTCACGCCCGCGCAGCGGCTGGCCTATTACTTCGGCACCGTCGCGCCGGTCTGTTTCCCGTGGTATCTGGCGACCTGGGCCGGGGGCGTGCTGGGCGCGGCGGTGCCGCCGGGGCTGCCCATCGACTTTGCAGTGCCCATCACCTTCATTGCGCTGATCCTGCCCATGCTGCGGACACTCGCGCATGTCACGGCAGCGGCGGTGTCCGTGGTGGTGGCGCTGGCGCTGGTGTCGCTGCCCTTCAACCTTGGCCTGCTGGTGGCGGCGGTGCTGGCCATGCTGGCCGGGGCGGCGGTGGAAAAGCGCATGGCGGCGCGTCCGAGGCGCGACGACCCGGCGCGCTAGGCCGCGCAGCCAGGACACTTGCCAGTGCGTCCGGTTGCGGCCAAGCTGCGCGGGCGCGCGGCGTAACTCCGCGCGCCGGAGGATCACAGCAAGCAAGGGCAGGCCCCATGCCCCAGCCGCTATTGCAGACCGTCGAGGCCGAGGCCGGCGCCCCCGACGCCTGGAACCGGGTGCAGGCCGCGCTCTCGGCCGAGCCGCTGGCGCTGTCGATCGTGCTGGCCTCGCCGCAGGCGGCATTCGATGCCATGCCCGCGCGCCTGGGCGGCCCCGGCCCGGTGATCGGCTGCACCACGGCAGGCGAGATCGGCGCGGCGGGTTACACCGAGGGCAGCATTCAGGGCATCGGCCTGCCCGCGCGCGACTTTGCGGCCGAAACCCTGCTGATCGGGGACCTGAGCGCACTGGATGGCGAGGCGATCATCAGCGACGTGATCCGCCGTCGCGGGGCGCTGGAGGCCGCGCGGCCGGACTGGGAGCATGAATTCGCCTTCCTGCTGGTGGACGGGCTGTCCCACCGCGAGGACGCGCTGGCGGGCCTTCTGGCCACGGGGCTGGGCCCGGTGCCGCTCTTCGGTGGCTCGGCCGCGGACGGCACGCGGTTTCTGGAAACCCGGGTGCTGCATGGGCCGGGGGCGGGCAACGGCGCCGCACCATCCGCCACCCCGTCCGCAGCATGGCACCGCAACGCCGCCGTGCTGGCGCTGGTGCGCACCCGCTGCCCGATCCGGGTGTTCAAGTCCGACCACCTGCGCCCCACCGCCACGCGCATGGTGGTCACCGCCGCCGACCCGGACCGCAGGATCGTGCGCCGGATCAACGCCGAACCGGCGGCGCTGGAATACGCGCGGCTCTTGGGCAAGGACCCGGCGCAACTGACGCCGTTTACCTTTGCCGCGCATCCGGTAGTGGTGCGCATCGGCGGGCGCCACCACGTCCGCGCCATCCGGCAGGTGGCGGACAATGGCGACCTGGTCTTCTATGCCGCCATCGGCGAGGGCATGGTGCTGACCCTGGCCGAGCCGCAGGACATGGCCGCCCATCTGCGCGGCGTGCTTGAGGGGCTGGCGCAGGACGGCACGCATGGGGGCGCCAACGACGGCGCGCCCGGCGCGATCCTGGCCTGCGACTGCGTCCTGCGCCGGATGGAGGCGCGCGAGACACAGGCCGCGCACGCGCTCTCGCGCCTGCTGGGCGCCCATGGCGTGCGGGGGTTCTCCACGTATGGCGAGCAGTACAATGCCATGCACGTCAACCAGACCCTGACCGGGGTGGCGATCTACCCGCCACCGGGATGACGCAGGCGCCATGACCCATCCGCTGATCAACCCCGCCGACCCACCCGAGCGCCAGCGCGAGAAGCTGCTGACCATCGTCGATGTGCTCATGCGCCGGGTCGAACAGGCCGCCGACGAGTCCGGCGCTTCCTATGCCCAGTTCGAACGCGCCGCGATGCTGGAAGAGCAGGTGCGGCAGCGCACGCGGGAACTGGAACAGGCGCTGGACCTCTTGAACCAGTCCAACGCGCAACTGGCCAAGGCCGGGCGCGAAACCGCCGCCGCGCAGAAGAACCTCGCCAATGCGATCGAGGCGGTGCAGGAGGGTTTCGCGCTTTTCGGCCCTGACGATGTGCTGGTGATGTGCAACTCACGCTTCGGGATGCACATGCCGGACATCCGCGAACACCTGCGCCCGGGACTGGCGTTCCGCGACTATGTGCGGCTTGTCAGCGGCTCGCGCTACCTGCGCCTGCCCCAGGGCGGAGAGCGCGGCACCTGGGCCGCGCAGCGCCTGCGGCGGCACCGCGAACGGCACCTGATGTTCACCATCGGGATGGCGCCGGACCGCTGGGTACAGGTCTCCGAGCACCGCACCCCGGACGGCGGCACGGTGATCCTGCAGACCGATGTCTCGGACCTGATCCGTGCCGAGCGGGCCGAGCGTGGCAAGCTGCTGGACAGCCAGGCGCAGATGGTGCGCGCCACGCTGGACCATATCCGGCAGGGGGTGGCGATCTTCGATTCCGTGGCGCGGCTGGTGGGCTGGAACGCGCGGCTGGGCGAGTTGCTGGCGCTGGGGCCGGGGCGGCTGCGGCTGGGCATGGTGTTCGACGATCTGGCCGCGCGGCTGGCGGGGACCACCCGGCTGGGCCAGGGCATGACGCTGGCCACCCTGCGCGAATGGGCCACAGCCGAAAGCGGGCGCGCGCCACTGCGGTTCGAGTTGCGCCGGGGCGAGGTGGTGCTCGATGCCTTTGCGCAGGAAATGCCGGATACGGGCTTCGTGATCTCGTTTTCCGATGTCACCGCCGAGCGCAACGCCATCGCCGCGCTCAGCCGCGTGAACGAGACGCTTGAGGCCCGCGTGCGCGAACGGACCGAGGCGTTGCAGGCTGCACTCGCCGATGCCGAACGCGCCAGCGCCGCGCGCTCGCGCTTCGTCGCCGCGGCCAGCCACGATCTGTTGCAACCGCTGTCGGCCGCCAAGCTCTTCGTGGCCGCCGCGCGCGATGACACCACGCCCGAGCGCGCGCAGGCAACGCTGGGCAAGGCGGCGGCGGCGCTCGACAGTGTGGAAACCATCCTCGAGGCGCTGCTGGACATCTCGCGGCTGGAATCCGGGAAGGCCGCACTGACCACACGCCCGGTGCCATTGGGCCCAATGCTGAACCGGCTGGGCGATGAGTTCGCTCATCTGGCGCAGGCGCGCGGGCTGCGGCTGCGCGTGCGACCCGCCGAGGCCACGGTGCGCTCGGACCCGGGCTATCTGCGCCGCATCCTGCAGAACCTGATCGCCAACGCGCTGCGCTACACCGATGCGGGCGGCGTGCTGGTGGGCGTGCGCCGCGCCGGGTCGGGTGCGCTTCGGATCGAGGTGATCGACACCGGCCCCGGCATCCCCGCAAGCGAACAGCGCGCCGTGTTCCGCGAGTTCCACCGCCTGAACGCGCCCGCCTCGGCGAGCGAGGGGCTGGGGCTGGGCTTGGCGATCGTGGAGCGGGCGGCCAAGCTGCTGGACCATCCGCTGGACCTGCATTCGGTGCCCGGGCGCGGCACGCGGTTTTCGCTGACCCTGCCGCGCACCGGGCCGGTCGCCGCCCCGGCGACGGCGCCTGATGACGGCCCAGGCCTTGCGAGTCGCGAATTGCTGGGCCTGCTGGTCGAGGACGACACAGAATTATGCCGCGCGCTGGGGCTGCTGCTCGATGGCTGGGGGCATTCGGTTCTGGAAGCCACGACTGCGGCCGAGGCCGTGGAACTGGTCTCGGAAATCGACATCGCGCCGGATTTCCTGCTGGTGGACAACCGGCTGGGGGGCGGGCGCAGCGGACTGCACCTGATCGAGGATCTGCGCGCCCTGCACGGACCGGTGCCCGCGCGGATCATCACCGCCGACCGCAGCCAGAGCCTGCGCGCGGCGGCGGCGCGGGCGGGGGTGGCTATCCTCTACAAACCCATCGACACGGGGCTCCTGGAGCGCTTCATCGCCTCGGTCGACCTTGGCGTAGATCTGGGCGGGGCTCCGGGCGACTGACCCCCTCCATTGGTCGCAAACCGGGAGGCGCGGCTTGACCCTTGCGAGCACGCGCCCGAAGGTTGCGCAAAGATGTGGGAGCGGATGTGGCCGACAAGGTATCCTCGATCGACGATGTGATCGCCGCGCTGGCGGCGCAGGACTACATTTGCGGGCGCGCGCTGGGCACGGTAGCCTTTCTGGCCCTGCGGCTGGGCCGACCGCTGTTTCTGGAAGGCGAGGCCGGCACCGGCAAGACCGAGATCGCCAAGGCCCTTGCCGCCGCGCTGGGCCGCCGCCTGATACGGCTGCAATGCTATGAGGGGCTGGACGCGGCGCAGGCGGTCTATGAGTGGAACTTCACCGCGCAGATGGTCGCCATCCGCAGCGCCGAGGCCTCAGGCGGGGCCGATGCGGCGCATCTGCGCGAAACGCTCTTCACCTCGGACTACCTGATCGAGCGCCCGCTATTGCAGGCCCTGCGCCCGCAACCCGGCGGCGCGCCGGTGCTGCTGATCGACGAAGTGGACCGCACCGACGAGCCCTTCGAGGCCTTCCTGCTGGAGGCGTTGAGCGATTTTCAGGTGACCATCCCCGAACTGGGCACCATCCGCGCGCCGGAGCCGCCCATTGTCATCCTGACCTCGAACCGCACGCGCGAGGTGCATGACGCGCTCAAGCGCCGGTGCCTCTATCACTGGGTCGACTATCCGCGCTTCGAGCGCGAACTGGAAATCCTGCAGGCGCGCGCGCCCGAGGC
>SKMI01000143.1 GCA_007121115.1 Paracoccaceae bacterium
CCCTTTAGGAGTTCATCTATTCTTTTGTCTTGCGATTCAATTTTCATGTTTCGACCGTTTCTTGCGATGATGGGCGGTGCTCAACCAACAGTGCGCTATGTTCGCATCATGTGACTGATTGCGTCAACGCTAGAGGCGAAGGTTAGTCAATCTAAGAAAGCAGCGTGGCTTTCTTGACCGAACTATTCTGTTTGACCACGTCGATTGGGCGGTCGCTCCCCTCACCGCCGCCGCCTCAAATACACATAGAGCGCGCCGTCGCCGCCGTGGCGTTGGTGGGCGGGGCGGAGGTCGAGGATCATGGGGGCCAGCGGCGGGCGGCGGAGCCAGAGGGGGACCTCGTGGCGCAGCGCGCCGGTGCGGCGGGGGATGGGGCCGTCCTCGGCCCCCGTCCGTCCCTTGCCCGTGATCACCAGCACCAGCCGCAGCCCCCGGCTCCAGGCGTCCGCAATGAATCCGGTCAGCGCGCCTTGGGCGCGGGCCAGCGTCATCCCGTGCAGGTCCAGCCGCGCCTCGGGCGTCAGCCGCCCCCGGCTCAGGCGCTGGAACTGGCGGCGGTCCATGGCGACGGGCGCATCGCGCAGCGCCTCGGCGATGGGGCGGGCCAGATCATGCGGCCCGGCGATCCCCCGCCCGCTGGCGGCCCCGATGGCGAAATCCGGGGGCAGGGGCGTCGGCGCGGGCTTCGCGGGCGCAGGCTTGAGGGTGGCAGGCTTGGGGGGCGCAGCCTTGGGACCGGGCGGCGTCACCGCCCCCGACCGTGCCCGCCCCGGCAGCGCCCGCGCGCTGCGCGCCACCTGCTCCCACAAGGCGTGTTCATCGGGGTGCAGGCTGCGGCGGCGGGACATGGATCAGCGCTTCGGTGGGGGCGCCGGGGCGCGCAGGTCAGCCCCCGGTGGCGACCAGTTTCCAGTTCGGGCTGTCCGAGCGCATGTTGCGGGCGAAGGTCCAGACGTCCTTCTGCCGCTTGATCACGTTGGGGTCGCCCTCGATGATCTCGTCCTCGGCATTGCGCACGACCGAGGTCAGTTCGCCCACATAGCGCACGGTCAGCTCGGCTTCGGCGCTGTCCTCGTCGAAGGTGGCGCCGACCAGTTCCAGTTCGCGCACGCCGACGAATTCGGCCTCCACCCGCAGGCCCTCGCGCTCGCGGATCTGCACCACCTCGTCGAAGCTTTCGAACACGTCGCGCGACAGGAACGGCAGGATATCGTCCAGCGTGCCGTTCTCGAACGACATCAGGATCATCTCGTAGGCGCCGCGCGCGCCGGACAGGAAGTCGGTGACGCTGAAGTCGGGGTCGACCTCCTTCATGCGGGCAAGCGCCTTGGCCTCGGGCGAATCCTCGTCGACATGGTCGGTGATGTCGGTGTCGGGGCCGCCCTCGATCACCTCGAACCGGCGCGGGGCGGGGGCGTTGTCCTGCGGGGCGGAGCCGTTGACGGGGGGCTTTTCGAACCCGTCACGCGAGCCGAGCACGCTGCGCAGGCGCATGATCAGGAAAACGGCGATTCCTGCGAGGACGAGTAGCTGTATCACGGCAGGGTCCATGTTACCTCGGTCGGGGAGGGGTTGGTATCAGGTGTTGCGCTCTTATGTAAGGCGCCAGGGCGGGCGAGTCCACCGAAAGCGCCCCCAAAGCGCCTTTGTGAGCGGAAAGCGGGAGACACAATGCGGATAGTGCTGGCGCTGATTGCGCTGCCCCTGATCGAGATCACGCTTTTCGTGCAGACGGGGCGCTGGCTGGGGCTCTGGCCGGTGCTGGGGCTGGTGATCGCTGGCGGCGCGCTGGGGGTGCTGGTGCTGGGGCGCGGGCGGATGAGCAGCCTGCGCGACATCCAGAGCGCGCTGGAGCAGGAGCGTGACCCGTCCGGCCCGCTGGCGCACGCGGGCTTGCGGATGCTGGGGGGCGTGCTGCTGGTCATGCCCGGCTTCTTCACCGATGCGCTGGGGCTCTTGCTGATGGTGCCGGGCGTGCGCGCGCTGGTGCTGCGGCGCATGGGCGCACGGGTGCATGTCGCGCGACCCGGGCCGCAGCGCGCGCGGGAAGATGTGATCGATGGCGAATACGAGGTGCACGAGCCCCGCCCGGATACCCCCTGGCGCGAGATCGAAAGCACAGAGCGGCACGCCGAGGGTCGGCCGGAACACCGCGAAAACCGCCATTGAGGCGCCACCGCCAAGCTGGTAGAACGCGCGCGGATTGCGAATTTCAGGAGCGAAACATGTCCGACAACCCCAACAACGGCGCCGCGCCCGAGGCCAAGCCGGAGCCGGCGCAGACGGGGCAGGCCCAGCAGGGGCAGCAGCCGCAGGTCAAGATGCGCGTGATCACGCAGTATGTGAAGGACCTTTCCTTTGAAAACATTGCCGCGCAAAAGGCCCTGTCCGGCGCCAATGTCCAGCCTGACATCAAGGTGCAGGTCAGCCTGGACGCCCGCAAGCGCGACACCGAGAACCAGTACGAGGTCACGACCAAATACAAGGTGGAGTCGCGCAACAAGGCCGATGACGGCGTGCTCTTCGTGGTCGAACTGGACTACGCGGGCGTTTTCCATATCGAAAACGTCCCGAACGAGCAGATGCACCCGTTCCTGCTGATCGAGTGCCCGCGCATCCTGTTTCCCTTCGCCCGGCGCATCATCTCGGATGTCACGCGCGACGGCGGCTACCCGCCGCTGAATCTGGACAACGTGGACTTCCTGGCGCTCTACCGGCAGGAACTGCAGCGTCAGGCCGCGCAGCGCGCGCAGGCGGGCGGCGAAGAGACCCCGGCTGCGAACTGATGGTTCCTGCCTGGTGGCGCCGGCCCCGGCTGGCGCCACCTGCGTCACGGATTGTTGAATGCCCGTTGCTCAAGGCTTCTGCCAGCAACGCGATGACGATCCGTGCCTTACGGTACGATGCGCCGATACCGCACCCCGGCCAGTGACGCCCCTGCAATCAGCCCCGACTGGCCGAAGACCACGGCGATCACCGGGGCGAATTGCGTTGTCGTCTCGGCCCCCATGCTGCCGCCGCCTGTGGGCACCGCGTAGCGCAGATCGGCGCTGGCGGCCCAGCCTTCGGAGCGGCGGAAGTCGGCCAGAGCGGCCTCGGTCATGAAAAACAGCGCGTGCGCGTATTGCTGCGCCCCCGCCTGCAGCCCGAAACTCGCGCGCGTGGCCGAGTAGTAATCCACCGTCGTGTCGTTGATCCGCAGCGCCCCCTGGCCATAGGCCCCGCCGAGGAACAGCCCGGCCTCCGTCACCACCGGGATGTAGAGGATGCCGCGCGCGTTCTCGAACAGATCGTTCAGACTGGGATAATTGTTGCGCAGGAAGTCGCGCGCCGCGTCGACCCGTGCGTCCAGCCGCTCGGGCCCGTCGCTGCCGATGGGATTGCCGCAGGCCGCCAGTAGCGGCAGCGCCGCCAGCCCGGCGATCATGCGCCGCCGGTCCAGCCGGGGCGCGGAATCTGGGATGATGCTCATGTGTCCGCCTCGCATGTCACGTCTGCCTCGGGTCAGCCTGTTGACCGGCTGTTCGGTGCGACATCTTAGGCGATCTGCGCGTCCCTGTCACGTCAAAGGGGTACGCACCGCAGGGTGATGGGCGAAAGGGCGCCTGCAGCGCGGGCATCCGTTACAGTCCGCCGGGGAGACAACTGGCCAGCCTACATCATGCCCTGAAACCGGTCGTCGCGCACATCGACCATGACCTCGTCGAGCGCGCGGGCTTCGGGGCCGCAAAGCCATGCCATGACGCTCGCCGTCACCTCGGGGGCGACCAGGTCGGATTGCGGGATGCGGCTGATGGGGTTCAGCCCGGCCTCGCGGATCTCGCCCTGCATGTCGGTGTCCGTGGGCGGGATGCCGAGGAAGAAGAACTGCACCCCGCTGTTGGCCAGTTCCAGCGCGCACATGGCAGTCAGCATCCGCGTCGCGGCCTTGCTGGTACAATAGGCGGTCCAGCCCTCCATCGGCGTGGTTGCCGCCCCGGTCCCGGCGTTGACCACCACGCCCCCTGACTGCTCCAGCAGCGGCAGCGCCGCGCAGGTCATGCGGTGCACGCCCATGACGTTTACCTCGAACGCAGGCGCCAGCGCGGCGCTGTCCAGCCCGGTCAGCCGCCCGATGGGCGCGATCATCCCGGCGTTGTTGATCAGCGCGTCCAGCCGCCCGGCCGCGTCCGCCACCCGCGCCACCGCCGCCGCCACATCCGCATCGCTGGTCACATCGAGCGGTAGGGTCTCCACCCCGTCCTGTTCGCCCACCGTGCAGGGACGCCCCGGCTGATGCGCCGCAAATACCCGCGCGCCCTGTTCCGCCAGCGCCAGCGCCGCCGCCGCGCCGATGCCACGCCCGGCGCCGGTGATCAGCACCACCTTGCCGGTCAGGTCCGGCATCGGGATCGGGGAGAGGTTGAACATGGGGCTTGACTCCTCGGTTGGTGATGATCTTAATTGGCCTGACCAATTTGATAAGCTGGCCGGGACGCGGAGTCAAAGCGTTTGAGGGAGGGGCCAGCGAGTGCGGGGGGAGGCGCGGCGCATGGACCGCATTGACCGGATCGAGGCCATCCCGGTGGCCTATCCCGATCCGAACGATTTCAACACCACGCGGCGCACGGTGCTGGTCAAGGTCACCACCGCCGACGGCGTGACCGGCTGGGGCGAGTGCATCGCCATGTGGCCCGAGGCCTGCCGCGCCGTGAAGCTGGTGATCGAGGAGGGGCTCTTGCCCGTGGTGCGCGGCATGGACCCCACCGACACCGCCAGCGTCTGGCAGGCGATGCGCCGCCATGTCTGGTGGTATGGCGAGGGGGGCATCGCCTCGCTGGCGATTTCCGGCGTCGATATCGCGCTCTGGGACATCGCGGGCAAGATCGCGGGCAAGCCGGTGCATGACCTGCTGGGCGGGCTGAAGCAGGAGCGCCTGCGTGCCAATGCCTCCAGCCACGTCAACAAGAAGGGCGAGGCGGCTTGCGTGGCCGAGGTGGTGGGGTTCTTCGAGGCCGGGTTCCCCTCGTGCAAGCTGGGGTTTGCCAAGAAGGGCGAAAGCGATATCGGTGGCGACCCCGACACCGATGTCAGCTTCATCCGCGCGCTGCGGGCGGCGCTGGGGGACAGCGCTGAAATCCTGGTCGATATCGGCAACGGCGTGCGCTGGGACGTGGAAACCGCCATCGACGTGGCCAACCGCATGTCGGACTACCGCATCGGCTGGTACGAGGAACCGCTCTACCCCACCGATGACGCGGGCTATCGCAAGCTGAAGGCCAGCACGCAGGTCCGCATCGCCAGCGGTGAGCGCGAGTTCACCGAAGCGGGCTATCGCCGCCAGATGGAGTTCGTGCAGGCGGTCGATGTCTATGGCGTGGACCCTGCGCGGGTCGAAGGGATCACCGGTTTCGCCCGCGTCGATGCCCTGTGCCGCGCGCATGGCAAGGTGATCAACGCGCACGCCTGGTCCACCGCCATCACCACGGCGGCCAGCCTGCATCTGTCGCTGGCCTCCGGGAACGCGGAAATATTCGAATTCAAGCCCTTCCCCGTGGTTGTGCAGGATGAACTGGTGACCGAAAAGATCTGGCACCGCGACGGCTGGGCCTACCCGCTGACCGGCCCCGGGCTGGGGATCGAGGTGCGCGAAGATGTCGTGCGCCGGATCGCGGCATGAGCGGGGGCGGGAAATACGGGCTGCGGCCCCTGACGATGGA
>SKMI01000221.1 GCA_007121115.1 Paracoccaceae bacterium
AGGCGCTGGTGGACAAGGTGACGTTGTATTTCGTCCCGGCGGTGATGGTGGTCGCGGCCGTGGCCGTGGCGGGCTGGCTGACCTTTGGCCCGGACCTGACCTTTGCGCTGGTGGCCGGGGTGTCGGTGCTGATCATTGCGTGTCCCTGCGCAATGGGTTTGGCGACGCCGACCTCGGTGATGGTGGGCACGGGGCGCGCGGCCGATCTGGGCGTGCTGTTCCGCAAGGGGAGTGCGCTGCAGGGGCTGGAGAAGGTGAAGCTCGTGGCCTTCGACAAGACCGGCACCCTGACCGAAGGCCGCCCGGTGCTGACCGATCTGGCCGTCGCCGACGGCTGGGAGGAGCCGCAGGCCCTCGCGCTTGCCGCCGCGCTGGAGGCACAGTCCGAACACCCGATCGCGCAGGCTGTGGTCGCGGCCGCGTCCGAGCGGGGGCTTGACCTGCCAGCGGTCGACGCGTTCGACAGCCTGACCGGGCTGGGCCTGCGGGGCCGGGTGGACGAGCGTGCTGTGCTGATCGGCGCGGCGCGGCTGATGGACCGCGAGGGCGTGGACATCGGTCCGCTGGGGGACAGCGCCTCGGCACTGGAGGCGCAGGCCCGCACGCCGCTGTGGCTGGCCGTGGACGGGCGCGCGGTGGCAGTGCTGGGCGTGGCCGACAAGGTCAAGCCCGGCGCGGCCGAGGCGATTGCGGCGCTGCACGCGATGGGCGTGCAGACCGCTTTGATCTCGGGCGATACGCAGGCTGCGGCCGCGGCGGTGGCGCGCGAGTTGGGGATCGACGCCGTGGTGGCCGAGGTGCTCCCCGAGGGCAAGGTGGACGCGCTGATTGATCTGCGCGCCGCTCATGGCCCGGTGGCCTTTGTCGGCGACGGGATCAATGACGCCCCCGCGCTGGCCGAGGCGGACGCGGGCATCGCCATCGGCACCGGCACCGATGTGGCGGTGGAAACCGCGGATGTGGTGCTGGCCTCGGGCGATCCGGCGCGGGTGGCAACGGCGCTCGAGGTTTCGCGCCTGACCATGCGCAACATCCGGCAGAACCTTTTCTGGGCCTTTGCCTACAACACCGCGCTGATCCCGGTGGCGGCGGGGGTGCTCTATCCGGCCACGGGCCTGCTGCTCAGCCCGGAACTGGCCGCCGGGGCGATGGCGCTGTCCAGCGTCTTCGTGCTGTCGAACGCGCTGCGGCTGCGCTACATCGCGCCGCGCGGCACCGGGGCAGGGGGGGCGGCAACGTCGGGCGCGGAGACGAAGGCCGAAGCACAGCGGGAGGCCATGGCATGAATATCGGCGACGTGTCCGTGCGCAGCGGGCTTCCGGCCAAGACCATCCGCTATTACGAGGATATCGACCTCATCACCCCCGCCCGCGCCGCCAACGGCTACCGCCGCTTCAGCGAGCGCGACCTGCACAAACTGGCCTTCCTGAAGCGCGCCCGCGCACTCGGCTTCACGGTGGAGGAATGCCGCCAGTTGCTGGCGCTCTACGAGGACCGGGACCGCGCCAGCGCCGATGTGAAGGCGCTGGCCCAGCGGCACCTGACGCGGATCGACGCGCAGCTTGAGGAATTGCACCAGATGCGCCGCACGCTGGTCGATCTGGTGGAAAGCTGCGCGGGCGACCATCGCCCCGACTGCCCGATCCTGGCCGATCTGGCCGAAGGCGCGGCAGGCAGGCGGCTCAGCGACTGACCAGCAGCCGCGACAGGGCGTGGAAATGGTAGGTGTCGCCATAGACCGGCGGCTCGGCCAGCCGCAGGTCCGGGCAGCGCTGCGCCAGGATCGGCAGCGCCACCTGCAATTCCAACCGCGCCAGCGGCGCGCCGACGCAGAAATGCAGCCCCGCCCCGAACGCCTGATGCGTCTTGGCCACCCGGCGCGGGTTGAATTCATGCGGGTCTTCCCAGTGCTTGGGGTCGCGGTTGGCCGCGCCCAGCAGGCAGGCGACCTGATCGCCGGGGGCGAAGCGGTGTCCCATGACGTCGATCTCGTCATAGGCGTAGCGGGTGAACAGATGCAGCGGCGGGTCAAAGCGCAGGATCTCCTCGACCAGCGGCTCGGCGAGGGCCGGGTCCGCAGTCTTTGCCCACCAGTCGGTTTCCAGCAGCGTCTTGACCCCGTTGCCGATGCTGTGAACCGTCGCCTCGTGCCCCGCGTTCAAGAGCAGCACGCAGGTGGCGATCAGTTCCTCGGCCGTAAGCTTCTCGCCATCGGATTCGGCGGCGATCAGGTGGGTGATCAGGTCATCGGCGGGCCGGGCGCGACGCTCGTCGATGTAGCCGCGCAGGAAATCGGCGAATTCGGTCGCCGCCTGTGCTGCGCGCTCCTCGACCGCGCGGGTGCGCCCGGCCTGATACATGGCGACCATGGCGTTGGACCAGGCCAGAAGGTCATCCTTCATCGCCTCGGGCACGCCCAGCAGGCGGGCGATGATGATGACCGGGATAGGCTGTGCAAACGCGGGCAGCAGGTCGAAATCGCCACCGGGGAAGCGGTCGATCAGATCGTGCGTCAGCGCTTCGATCTCGGGCGCCAGCGCGGCGATCCGGCGGGTGGTGAAGGCGCGCAGCACCAGCCCGCGCAGGCGTGTGTGGCGGGGTGGCTCCAGCTCCAGCATGGAATGGTCGTCGATGGCATAGAACGGGCGCAGATGCTCCGGCACCGGCTGGCGCAGCGCCTCGGGGATTTCGCGGCCGAAGCGGCGGTCGCGCAGGATGGCGTTCACGGCGGCGAAGCTGACCGCGCAGGGCATGGCGTAGTCTTCCCAATGCACCACTGATCCAAGCGCCCGCATCCGGTCGTAGAAAGTGTAAGGGTCCTGCACCAGCGCCGGGTCGGTGGGCGGGCAGGAAATGGAGGGTATCATGAGCGCCTCTTTGTTGCGTTCCCCGTCTCTAGGCGGCTACGCCGGGGCGGGTCAAGCAACAGGCCAGGCGCTGGCGCGGTGCCTGCAGGTGTTGCAAACCTGCCTTTCCGCGCAGCGCATGGCACACGCACCATTGACTTATATGTTTTCTTGCATATGTTTGTCGCGCAGGCCACATTCAGATATGACGGTATTCGGGGGTAAGCACCGGGATTCCGGTGGCAATTGAGGGGACATGGACATGCCAAGCGTAGCGATGAAGGACGATCTGCACATGTCGGCAGGGCCCTCGGGCCAGGGGGACGACAGCACCGTGTCGCCCGCGGACATGACCGCGCAGGCGCAGGAGGCGTCGAATTTCCTCAAGGCGCTGGCGCATGAGGGGCGGTTGATGATCCTGTGCCACCTGTCCTCGGGCGAGAAATCGGTGACCGAACTGGAGCAGTTGCTGCATTCGCGGCAGGCGGCGGTCAGCCAGCAACTGGCCCGGCTGCGGCTGGAGGGGATCGTATCCTGCAGGCGCGAGGGCAAGGCGATCATCTATTCGCTGGCCGACCCGAAGGCGGCGCGCATGGTTGGGCTCGTTTATGACATGTTCTGCAAGCAGGTCGAAGTCTGAGGCGGCAACCGCGCGACAGTGCCTCCCTTTAATGAGGTAGCGGCGCCTTGCGCCCGATCATCATCGCGCCGCGCCCAACTCCACCAGCACGGCGCCCAGCGCGATCAACGACATCAGCACCAGCCGCCGCGGGCCGACCTTCTCGCGCAGGATGAACCAGCCGATGAGCGCGGCAAAGACGGTCGAGGTTTCGCGCAGCGCCGCCGCCTCGCCGACCTTGCCCACCAGCGTGGCCAGCATGATGCCTCCGAAGCTGACGAACCCCACCAGCGCGCCGATGGCCCCGCGCAGCATCAGCGGACCCAGGGCGGGGGGATGCGCCATGCGCCGGTAGCGCAGCCAGGCGAGGATGGGAAAGTCCAGCGAGGTGATGAAGAAGAACCAGACCAGGAAGTGCAGCGGGTCCGGCGCGCTGCGGATCGCCGCCGCGTCAAACGTGGTGTAGGCCGCCACCAGCAGCCCGCCCGCCACCGCCCAGCCCAGCCCGATCTTGAGCGCGCGCGGGTCCAGCTTCTCCTCGGCCAGGTTGCGCAGCGCCAGCAGCAGGATCCCACCCGACAGGCACGCCAGCCCAAGCCATTGCAGCGCGGTGTAGCTTTCGGCGAAGATCACCATGGCGGCGATCACCGTGACCAGCGGGCCGATCCCGCGCACCACCGGATAGACCACGGTGAAGGCGGCGCGCTCATAGGCCAGCGCCATGGACAGCTTGTAGCCGAAATGCAGCACCAGCGCGCCCGCGAGCCACAGCCAGACCTGGACCGTGGGCCAGGGCAGGACCAGCAGCGCCACGGGGGCGGCGTAGAGCGCGAACCACAGGTCCATGGCCCCGCGCGACAGCCACGGATCATGCGCACCCTTCTGCATGGCGCCGAAGACCGCATGCGCAAAGGCCGAGATCAGCGCCAGCACCGTGGCCAGCGCCGCGCCCTGGGGCGTGCCCGCGATGGAGAGCAGCCAGTCGCTCATGGGCGCCTCGGGGCGCTGGGGGATGTCATGGCGGTTCGGGTCCCTCGGTCGATGCGCGCAACCTAGCCGCCCGAACGGGGAAGGAAAAGCCGCACCCTATCCCGACAGCACCCGCGCGATGAACGAAAGGACCCAGGCCTGCGCGCCCAGCAGGCCGGGCGCGGCCAGCCAGACCAGACGCGGGTGCAGCGGGATCGCCCCAGCGCCGCGCGCGGGCCAGTGTCGCCGCAGCAGCGCGACATGCAGGGGCAGGGCGGCCAGAAGCGCGGCGTAGAGGTAGACCCCGGCCAGGTTGCCGAAGGACGCCGCCGCGGCCAGCGTGGGGCCGACCACCTGCAAGGCCTGCGCCGGATCGCCGCCGAAGGACCCGAAGGCCAGCGCGGAACCTGCAAACACCGCCGCGTGCCCGCCCGCGAAAAGCGTCAGCCGCAGCGCGGCATCCAGCGCCAGCGTGGCCAGCAGCCCTGCGCGCGGCGCGACCAGCATCAGAGCTGCCGCCCATGTCAGCACGAACACCACCGGCACGCCGTTGGTCAGCACCTGCCGCAGGAAGCGCCCGCCTGCCGCGCCGCCGCCCAGCACATGCGCCGCCATGCCCGGCACCTGCACAAGGTAAAGCGCAAGCACCGGCAGCAGCGCCGCGAGGCTCAGCGCCAGCACGCGCAGCGCGAAGCGTCCGGGCGACTGCGCAGGCGACAATGCACCGGCCAGCCGTTCAGTCCATCCCTCCGACATGAAAAACACCCTCGGGCGCCTGCGGGACCGGCGCGGCGGCGCTTACTGCAACAGCGGCATCGGGTCCACGCTTTCGAAGCCGCGCCGGACCTCGAAATGCAGGAAGCTGGGATCGCCCGCGCGCACGTCGGCGATGGTCTGCCCGGCGCTGACACGGGTGTTCCGCTCCACGCGCAGGTTGTCGATATTGGCGTAGACGGTCATCAGGTCGCCTTCGTGCCGGATCACCACGATGGGGACGTTGTTCGTGTCCTGCGTGATCGCGGCCACGGTCCCGGCGGCGGCTGCCTGCACCGCGGTGCCCGCCGAGGCGGCAATCCCGATCCCGTCGAAGCGGCCGGGGGAGTAGGCGCGGATCACGCGGCCCTGCACCGGCATGGCCAGGCGCGAGGCGCTGGCCTCGGTGCGCTCTTCGGCCATGGCGGGGGGGTCGGGGCGCTCGGCCTCGGCCTGGGCGGCGCGATCCTGGGCCGATGGCTCGG
>SKMI01000252.1 GCA_007121115.1 Paracoccaceae bacterium
GTGCAGCCCTACGGCGCCTTCGCCGCCAGCCAGGATGCGGGCGCCGAAATGGACGAGGCGCGGGACCGACTGGCGGCGATGATGAACGTCGCGCCGGAGACCCTCAGCTTCGGCCCCTCGACCACCGGCAACACTTATGTGCTGGCGCAGGCCTTCGCCGAGATGCTGCGCCCGGGCGATGCCATCATCGTCACCGATCAGGACCACGAAGCCAATTCGGGTCCCTGGCGGCGGCTGGGGGCGCGGGGGATCGAAATTCGCGAATGGAAACTGGACCCCGACACCGGCCATCTGGACCCGGACGCGCTGGCGAACCTTCTGGACGAACGCGTCAAGCTGGTCGCCTTCCCGCATTGCTCGAACGTGGTGGGCGAGGTGAACCCGGTCGCCGCGCTCTGCGCCATGATCCGCGATGCGGGCGCGCATAGCTGTGTCGATGGTGTCTCCTACGCGCCGCACGGGCTGCCGGATGTGGGCGCGCTAGGGGCGGATATCTACCTGTTTTCGGCCTACAAGACCTATGGACCCCATCAGGGGCTGATGGTCATGCGCCCGGAACTGGCCCATAAGCTGCCCAACCAAGCACATTACTTCAACGCCGACACGCCGTACAAGCGCTTCACCCCCGCCGGGCCCGACCACGCCCAGATCGCCGCCTGCGCGGGGATGGCCGACTATATCGACGCGCTCTATGGCGCCCATTTCCCGAACCAAGACGACCCCGGCCCCGCCAGGCGCGCGGCGGCGGTGCATGACCTGATGCGCAGGCACGAAACCGCGCTGCTGCAGCCGCTGCTGGACTATGTGCGCGGGCGCAACGACCTGCGCCTGCTGGGGCCTGCGCAGGCCGAGGGGCGCGCCCCCACCGTGGCGCTGGCCCATGCCCACCCCGGCGCGGATCTGGCCCGCGCGCTGGCGGGGCACGGCATCATGGCCGGAGGCGGCAGTTTCTACGCCGACCGCGCGCTGACGGCGCAGGGGATCGCGCCGGACCACGGGGTGCTGCGGCTGTCCTTTGTCCATTATACGTCGCGCGGCGAGCTTGACCGGCTGATCGCGGCGCTAGATCAGGTGCTGTAACTGCACCTGACAGGCTAGGAATGTCCGACACATCCCCGATCATCCTGTGGTTCCGCCGCGACCTGCGGCTGTCCGACAACCCCATGCTGGCCGAGGCCGCCGCCACCGGCCGCCCGTTGATCCCGGTCTTCATCCGCGACCGCGCAGTGGACAGCCTTGGCGCCGCGCCGAAATGGCGGCTGGGGCTGGCGCTGGAAAGCTTCGCCGAGACACTGGCGGACAAGGGCGCGCGGCTCACCTATCGCGCGGGCGACGCGGCCGAGGTGCTGGACGCGTTGATCGCCGAAACCGGAGCCGGGGCGGTCTGGTGGGGGCGACAGTATGATGCGGCCTCGCGTGACCGGGACGCGAAGATCAAGAAATCCCTGCAGGCGCGCGGCATCGACGCGCGCAGCTTCGCCGGTCATGTGATGTTCGAGCCGTGGGAGGTCGAAACCGGCAGCGGCGGCATCTACAAGGTCTACTCGCCCTACTGGCGCGCCGTGCGCGACCGTGACGTGCCCGAGCCCACGCGCGCGCCGTCCCGGCTGGACGCGCCGGAAAACTGGCCCGAAAGCGACCGGCTGGCCGACTGGCATCTGGGCCGCGCCATGAACCGTGGCGCCGATGTCGTCGCCCGCCATGTCTGCGTGGGCGAGGCGGCGGCGCGCGACCGGCTGGACGGGTTCATCGCGCGCGCCATCGACGGCTACAAGGCCGAACGCGATTTTCCGGACGCCGACGCCACCTCGCGCCTGTCGGAAAACCTGACCTGGGGCGAGATCGGCATCCGCACCATCTGGCACGCAGGCGCCCGGGCCATGGAGCGCGGCGCGCGCGGGGCCGAACACTTTTTGAAGGAGCTGGTCTGGCGCGAATTCGCCTGGCATCTGCTCTACCATCACCCGCGCATGGACCGCGAGAACTTCCGGCCCGAATGGTCTGATTTCCCGTGGAAAATGGACACTGAATGCGAGGCGGTTCTACGCTGGAAACAGGGCCGCACCGGCATCGCCTTCGTCGATGCGGCCATGCGCGAGATGTATGTGACCGGCACCATGCACAACCGTTCGCGCATGATCGTGGCGTCCTACCTGACCAAACACATGCTGGTGCACTGGAAGGTGGGGCTGGACTGGTTCGCAGACTGCCTGATCGACTGGGACCCGGCCTCGAACGCCATGGGCTGGCAGTGGGTGGCGGGATCGGGCCCCGATGCCGCGCCCTATTTCCGGGTTTTCAACCCCGCGCTCCAGGCCGAGAAATTCGACGCCAAGGCCCGCTATCGCCGCCGGTTCCTGGCCGAAGGCGCGCGCGCGCCGCACCCTGACGCGCTGGCCTTCTTCGACGCCTGCCCGCGCTCCTGGGGTCTGTCACCCGACATGGACGCGCCTGCACCGCTAGTGGACCTGGACAAGGGCCGCAGGGCGGCGCTGGCGGCGTATGAGACGCTGAAGGCTGATGCGTGAGGGTGTCTGTTGACGCTGGGGCACAGGGGGGCCAGCCCCCGTCCAGCCCTGAAGGGCTGGACTCCCCCCGGGATATTTATGCACAGATGATGCCAGAGCGGCGGGCATGGCCCCAGTCCGCGCAGAGAACAGGGAAACGGCGATGATCCTGACCAGCACCGAGGGGCAGCGCGACCTGCCGCGCTACTTCGCACAGGCGTTTCACATGGCGCAGCGGCTGAACCGCGGGCGGCTGGATGTGATCCTGCCCGACGGGCGGCATTTCCGCGCCGAGGGCGCGCAGCCCGGGCAGGTCGCCGAGGTTCATGTCCACAACCCCGACCTGTTCGCGCGCCTGATCCGCGAGGGCGACATGGGGTTTTCCGAGGCCTACCTCGAAGGCTGGTGGTCGACGCCGGACCTGCAGGCCTTCATGGACCTGATCAACGACGACAACCCCTCGGTCTATGACGAAGTGCTGCCCATGAAGCTGGTGCGTGCCTATGAGCGGTTGCGCCACTGGCTGCGGTCCAACAGCAAGGTGCAGGCCCGGCGCAACATCGCCCATCACTATGATCTGGGCAATGACTTTTACCGGCTGTGGCTCGATGACACGATGACCTATTCCTCGGCGCTGTTCCGCACCGGGCAGGAATCGCTGGAGCGCGCGCAGGAGCAGAAATACGCGGCCCTGCTGGACCGGCTGAAGGTGCAGCCGGGCGATCACGTGCTGGAGATCGGTTGCGGCTGGGGCGGTTTTGCCGAATACGCCGCGCGCGAACGGGGGCTGCGGGTGACCGGACTGACCATCAGCCAGGCGCAGCATGATTACGCCGTGGCGCGGATGGAGGCGGCGGGGCTGTCGGATCAGGTGGAGATCGTGCTGCGCGATTACCGCGATGAACGCGGCAGCTACGACGGCATCGCCTCGATCGAGATGTTCGAGGCGGTGGGCGAACGATATTGGCCGGTCTATTTCCGCACCGTGCATGACCGGTTGCGCCCCGGCGCGCGGGCCGCGCTGCAGGTCATCACCGTGCCGGACGAGCGGTTCGAGGCTTATCGCCGCCACGTCGATTTCATCCAGAAATACATCTTTCCCGGCGGGATGCTGGGTGCGGTGGCGCCGCTCTCGCGCCAGGCCAAGCAGGTGGGGCTGACGCTGGTGGACACCTTCGCTTTTGCCGACAGCTACAGCCAGACGCTGCGGCGCTGGAACGAGAGCTTCAACGCCCAGTGGGACCAGATCGCCGCCATGGGCTATGACGACCGGTTCCGCCGGATGTGGGAGTATTACCTGACCTCCTGCGCCGGGGCATTCCGCTCGGGCACCTGCGATGTGGTGCACATGACCCTGCACCGCCCCCTTGCGCCGGCGCTTGCGATGCAACCCGCGGTCAGCCCGGCCCGAGGATGATCTGCACGTATTGCCGGGTTTCGGCGAAGGGCGGGATGCCGCCATGGGTATCGACCGCGCCCGGCCCGGCGTTATAGGCCGCCAACGCCAGGTCCCAGTCGCCGAAGCGGTCGAACATCATCCGCAGGTAGCGGGCACCACCGTCCAGGTTCTGCGCCGGGTCCAGCGGGTCCACGCCCAGAAGCCGCGCCGTTTCCGGCATCAGCTGTGCCAGCCCCAGCGCCCCCTTGCTGGACACCGCATCGGGGTTCCAGCGGCTTTCCTGATGCACCAGCCGCAGGAACAGGTCCTCGGGCAGGTTGTGGCGACGGGCGGCTTCGCTGGCCAGCGCCACATGCGGGCCGGTCCGGGGGCCGGTATAGGCCGGGATGGCGGTGGTGCGATTGTTCCGCGTGCTGGGCGGCAGCAAACGCTCGGAGCGCGAGTACTGATCGGACAGCCGCCCGTCCATCAGCCGGGTCTGGTTCTGCATGATATCGGCGCGCGAGGCCGAAGATTGCCCCGACAGGTTCAGACCCTGCCCCGCTGACGGGGCGGGCAGCACGCAGAGCGCCAGAAGCGCCAGCCCGGTTTGCGCCACCTTGTTGCGCATGTGCTCTGTCCCTGAATGATCTTTCGGGCGATCATACGGAAATTGCCCGCCGAATCCAGCGATTTGCGCCTTGCCGCCCGCGGTGGGTCCGGGGCGGCTGACGGGCAAGACTTCAGGGAGCGTTAACCAGTCTCCGGATAGAGTCTTGCGCAGGCTTGGTGTAAGCCGGTGGAAACGGGATTCGCGAAGGGAGCGGCGCAATGGCAGGGTCTGTGAACAAGGTCATCCTGATCGGCAATCTGGGGCGCGACCCCGAGGTGCGGACCTTTCCCGATGGCGGCAAGCTCTGCAACCTGCGCATTGCGACATCCGAGCGCTGGCGCGACCGCAACACCGGCGAGCAGCGCGAGCGCACCGAATGGCACAACGTGGTGCTGCGCGGCGACGGGCTGGTCCGGGTGGCCGAGCAATACCTGCGCAAGGGCTCGAAGGTTTATGTGGAGGGAACGCTGCAGACCCGCAAATGGCAGGACCAGAGCGGGCAGGACCGCTATTCGACCGATGTGGTTGTGGCCGGAATGGGCGGCACGCTGACGATGCTGGACGGGCGCGGCGGTGGCGGTGATTACAGCGGCGGTAGCGGCGGCGGGGGTTACGGCGGCGAAAGCGACCGGGGCGGTGATCGGGCTGGCGACCGGGGCGGCGGCCATGGCGGCGGTCCGCCGGACATGGATGACGAGATCCCGTTCTGAGTACCCTCAAGACGCGCAGGGGTAGCAGGAACGCGGAGCGCTGACAGAAACTGCGGCGGCCCTATGACGCGCCCCGCCATTCCGCCCGTTGACGCGCTCAGGGCGCCGCCGCGCAGCCGGTGTATTCCACCGCACCGTTGTCGCTGAGCACCGTCAGGCGGATTGCCGCGCGGTTCACGCTCAGGGTGCCGTTGCGCGGGGGGGTGATCAGCGCCTCGCCCCACAGCGTGCTGCCGTTGCGAAGACTGCCCAGATCGCGCACACGCGCGCGCTGGCCGGGCAACTCCACGATGACACGCTCGTTGGCGCCGGTATCGGGCATGTCCAACTCCACGCGCAGGCGCATCCCGTTGCGCTCGGCCGGTTCCAGCCCGCAATGCGCCGAGCGCAACCCCGCCTCGCGTGCCGGGCGCGGGCGCTGGGCCAGCGCCGCTTCGATCACCGGATCGGGCCGGCCGTCAGCGGTCAGATCGGCGTGCAGCCGCATGTCCACCGGGATGCAGACCTCGCGGCACACGCCAAGCGTGATCTCGGCGGCAAAGGCGATGGGGCGCGCGGCATCGGTCGGGGTCAGTTCGATGGGCAGCACCAGTTCGTCGCGGTAACCGATGTTGTAATAGCCGTTCTGCTCGAATACCCGCGGGCTGGGCCAGTGCTTTTCCACGCCTTCCAGGTTGTCGGACCCGGACCAGTCCATGCGCAGGGCCAGCCCGCCCTCGCCGGGCACCCGCCAATAGGTCATCCAGCCCGGCGCCAGCCGCAGGTGCAGCGCCGCCATGCGGCTGCCGTCGGCGCGGACCCACCCGGGCCGGAACTCGGCCGTCACCTTGTCGGCGCCGCGGGCCTGCGCCGGGCCGGGCGACGCGACCGCCACGGCCAGCATCGCCGCAGCACATGCCAGAAGCCGGGCGAGGCGGGGCAGTCGGTCCGGCGAACATGGGCGCGCTACGGGGTGGCTGTGGTCGTGGATCATGGGCGCGAGGATTCCGCGGACCCGCTGCGAAAGGGAAGTCACGTTTCGGCGACCATCCCTGCTGTGGCACGGCTGCATCGCCCCGCACAACCGGCAGCTGCAACGGCCGCCGCCCGGGACGCCGGGAATGACTTGGCAAGCCCGCATGGCTGCGGCATGGTCGGGCCATGAGCGCCTCGGACGACCTCGACCTGACCGGAAAGCTGCTGATCGCCATGCCCGGCATGGCCGACATGCGATTCGCCCGCAGCGTGGTCTGCATCTGCTCGCACTCGGATCAGGGGGCCATGGGGCTGATCCTGAACAAACCGCTGCCGGACCTGCGGCTGGGCGCGCTGATGGCGCATCTGGAACTGGTGGCCGAGGATGCGACCGACAGCGCCCCCGACGCCCCGGTGCATTTCGGCGGCCCGGTGGAGCATGGCCGCGGCTTCGTACTGCACAGCGCCGAGTATGACGGCGGCTCGGCCACGCTGCCCGTGGCAGACGGCATCGCGATGAGCGCGACGCTCGACATTCTCGAGGACATGCTGCACGAGCGCGGCCCGACAAAGGCGCGGATGATGCTGGGCTACGCGGGCTGGGGCGAGGGGCAGCTGGAAGACGAGATCCTCGCCAACGGCTGGCTGAGCGTCGACGCCAGCCCCGCGCTGGTCTTCGACACCGCCCCCCCGGACCAGTGGGAGGCCGCCCTGCGCGCCCTGGGCGTGGACCCGGTGATGCTCTCGGGCGCGGCGGGGCGGGCGTGAGGGGCGCCCATACGGGACCAATTGTCAGGGGTGCAAGCGGAGGACTGGCGTCAGCACTGCGGGACATTCCGGTCATTCACGGCATCTGAAACATAGTGGGTCTGAAACTTGCAATCTCATGGACGATCAAAATCAACTTCTAGGTGTTTGATCCCGCCTGACCACAGGGCCAAGCCGCTGATGCCGAAACACCCCCTGAGGCCCCCGCCCCACGGCAGTGCTACGCAGTCTCAGACCGCGCCCCCTGACGGACACCACCAAATGACCCACACCCACCCCATCCGCGTCTATTACGAGGACACCGACCTTGCGGGCATCGTATATTACGCCAACTACCTGAAGTTCATCGAGCGGGCGCGCAGCGAGTGGGTGCGGGCGCTGGGCATCGATCAGGCGGCGTTGAAGGCCGAACAGGGACTGGTCTTTGCCGTCCGGCGAGTGGAAGCCGATTACTTGGCCCCCGCCCGCTTCGACGACCTTCTCGCCGTCACCACCACGCCCGAGGCCGCCACCCCCGCGCGGCTGACCCTGCGCCAGGCGGTGCACCGGGGCGACATGCTCCTGTTCGGCGCCCGCGTGGTGCTGGTCTGTCTGGACGCCAGCGCCCGTCCCCGGCGGTTTCCCGCCGCGCTGCGGGTGCTTTGCACCGATCACGGATAAATTTCTTGCAACACCGGCCGATCTGTTGGCTTTGGGGGCCGAAAACCTGTAGATTCGCCGCCAAACAGAGCCGCCCGCGTGAAGGGTGGCCTATCTTGAGTGAGCAGGCCCATGGAACAGACCGCCCTTGCGGCGACGCAAGATATCGACTTCTCGCTGGTCGCGCTGTTCGCGCGCGCCACCCTGACCGTGCAGCTGGTGATGATCTCGCTCATCCTGGCGTCGTTCTGGTCCTGGGGCATCATCATCCAGAAGCTGCTGCGCTTTCGCCGGGCGCGGGCCGAGACCGCCGAGTTCGACGCCGCCTTCTGGTCCGGCGAGCCGCTGGACGAGCTTTACGAGCAGCTTGGCCCCGAGCCGCCCACGCCCCCCGCGCGCGTCTTTGCCGCCGGGATGAGCGAATGGCGGCGCAGCCACCGCCATGACGGGGTGCTGATCCCCGGCGCGGTGGCCCGGATCGACCGCTCCATGGACGTGGCCATCGCCAAGGAGGCGCGGACCCTGCAGAGCGGGCTGACCTTCCTCGCCTCGGTCGGCTCGGCGGCGCCCTTCGTGGGGCTGTTCGGCACGGTCTGGGGGATCATCAACGCCTTCACCCAGATCGCGGTGATGGAATCCACCAGCCTCGCCGTGGTGGCACCGGGCATCGCCGAGGCACTGCTGTCGACTGCGCTGGGGCTCTTGGCGGCGGTGCCCGCGACGATCTTCTACAACAAGCTGTCCGAGGATTCGGAATCGCTCATCTCGGGGTTCGAGGCCTTTGCGGATGAGTTCAACACCATCCTCTCGCGCCAGCTGGACGCGGCCTGAACCATGGGGGAGCCACTGACACGGCGCAATCCCGGGACCCGGCGGCGGCGGCGCGGCGGGCGGATGTCCGACATCAACATGACACCCTTTGTCGATGTGACCATGGTGCTGCTGATCGTCTTCATGATCGCAGCCCCCATGCTGACCGTGGGGGTGCCGGTGGACCTGCCGCGCACCTCCGCAGGGGCCTTGCCCGCCGAGCGCGAGGAGCCGCTTGCCATCACCCTGACCGCCGACGGACGCATGATGTTGATGACCACCGAGATCAGCCGATCCGAACTGATCCCGCAATTGCGCGCTGTGGCCGCCGAGCGGCAGGACAACCGCATCTTCCTGCGCGCCGACGGGTCCATCCCCTATGAGCAGGTGGTGCAGGTGATGGGGGCGCTGAACTCGGGCGGATTCAACAACATCGGGCTGGTGACCGATTCCGACGGGCCGCGCTTCGACGAGTCGGGCTCCGGCGGACGGAACTGAGCAAGGGCAGAACGGACACGCCATGCCCCTGGACACGGGACAGAAGATTTCGGGCGCCATGCACATTGCCCTGATCGCCTGGGTCATGCTGGGTGATCTGTTCCGTACGCCCGGCACCGAGATGCGCGCACCGACGACCGATGTGGCGCTGATCTCGGCCGAGGAATTCGCCGCCCTGCAGGCCCCGGCGCAGACCCCGGAACCGGCGCCCGACCCCGCGCTTGACCCTGCCCCCCAACCCGAGGCGGAGGCGGAGCCCGAACCGGCCCCGGCGCCCGAGCCTGAGCCAGCGCCCGAGCCTGAGCCCGAACCCGAGCCAGTCCCCGAACCCGAGATCGCCGCACCGCCGCCCATCGCGCCCGAGCCGGAACCCGCGCCGCAGCCCGAGCCTGAACCGACCGCCCCCGCGCCGCCCGAGACCGGCGTCGTGCTTTCGCCCCTGCCGACGCCGGGCAGTTCCGTGCGCCCGCGTCCACGCCCGGTCGACCGCGTCGCCCCCACCCCGACAGAAACCCCGGACCCCGAGGCCAGCATCGACATCGCCGAGCGCGACGCTGTCATTCCGGACACCGAAACCGAAGCGGAGGTGGTGGAACCCGAAGCGGAGGCCACCGCCCTGCCCGAGGCCACGACCGAGATCGTCACCGAGGCCACCGAGACCGACACCGAATCGCTGGACCTCGCCGCCCGCGCTCCCGAAATCAGCCCCCGGCCCCAGCGCCGCCCGGACCGCCCGCAACCGCGGCCCCAGCCCGAACCCGAACCCGAACCCGCGCAAACCACCGAACAGCCCGCGGCGCCGCCGCAACCGGCACCCGACCCGGAACCCGAGGCCCCCAGCGACGCCATTGCCGATGCGCTGGCCCAGGCGCTGGCAGGCGGTGCCACCGACCCCGGCCCCGAACGCGCCGCCACCGGCGGGCTGAGCCAGGCCGAGGCCGACGGGCTGCGCCTGGCGGTCCAGCAGTGCTGGAACCTTGGCGCGCTCTCGACCGAGGCGATGGGCGTGACCGTGGTGGTGGGCGTGTCCATGACCCCGAACGCCATGCCCGAGATGGGCTCGATCCGGATGATCAGCGCCTCGGGCGGCGGCGACTCGGCCACCTCGCAGGCCTTCGAGGCCGCGCGCCGCGCGATCCTGCGCTGCGCGGGCGACGGCTACGGCCTGCCACCCGAGAAATACGACCACTGGCGTGATATAGAGATCACGTTCAACCCCGAAGGAATGCGTATCCGATGAGTATTACAGCCCCCCCTGCCCCGCGCTGGCCCCTCTGGGCGGCATTTTCGAGCGTCCTCGCCGCGCTTGCGCTGCTTCTGACCGCGACGGCTGCGCAGGCCCAGTCCGGCCCGCTGCGGATCGAGATCACCGAGGGCGTGATCGAACCCATGCCCTTTGCCGTGCCCGCCTTCGTGGCCGAAAACAGCGCCGGGCAGCAATACAGTGACCAACTCTCCCGCGTGGTCGCCGCGAACCTGAGCAACACGGGGCTGTTCCGCGAGATCCCGGCCTCGGCTCATATCGCGCGGATCACCAGTTTCGACGCCCCGGTACAGTATTCCGACTGGCGCGCGATCAACGCGCAGGCGCTGGTCACTGGCGCGGTGTCGGTGCAGGGCAACCGCATGTCGGTCAAATTCCGGCTGTTCGACATCGTCTCGGGGCGGCAGATGGGCGACGGGCTGCAGTTCCAAGGCAGCACGGATGCGTGGCGGCGCATGGCGCACAAGGTCTCGGATGCCGTCTACAGCCGCATCACCGGCGAGGGCGGCTATTTCGACACCCGCGTGGTCTTCGTCGCCGAATCCGGCCCGCGCGAGAACCGCACCAAGCGGCTGGCGGTGATGGATCAGGACGGCGCCAACGTGGAATTCCTGTCCGACGGGCGCGCGCTGGTCATCGCGCCGCGCTTTTCGCCCACCGGGGACCGCATCCTCTACACCAGCTACGAGACCGGCTCGCCGCGCATCTATCTGATGGACCTGGCCACCACGCGGCGGCAGGTGGTGGGCGATCAGCCCGGCACCATGACCTTTGCGCCGCGGTTTTCCCCCGATGGCGGCAGCATGATCTATTCGCTGTCGGTGGGCGGGACCACGGACCTTTACCGGCTGAACCTGTCCAACGGGCAGCGCCTGCAGTTGACCAACGCGCCGTCCATCGCCACCGCGCCCAGCTTCTCGCCCGACGGAAGCCGGGTGGTGTTCGAATCCGACCGCTCCGGCACCTCGCAGCTGTACATCATGCCCGCGAACGGGGGCGAGGCGCGGCGCATCAGCCACGGACAGGGGCGTTACGGCACGCCCGTCTGGTCGCCGCGCGGGGACCTGATCGCGTTCACCAAATCGCACCAGGGCCGGTTCCATATCGGCGTGATGCGCACCGACGGGTCCGAGGAGCGGCTGCTCACGGCCTCGTTCCTTGACGAAGGGCCAACCTGGGCGCCCAATGGGCGCGTCATCATGTTCACTCGCGAAACGGCAGGGGGCGATCCGGCGCTCTATTCGGTCGATATCTCGGGACGCAACCTGCGCCGCATCCCCACGCCGGGGCCCGCCTCGGATCCGGCATGGTCGCCGTTGCGGCCGTGATCTGATACACTCTTCACCATAACCAGACGGGCTGCGCAGAACGCGCCCCACCGCATGAGGGAAAGAGCAATGAAAATCACAACCAAGGCGCTGATGATCGTCGCCGCACTGGCACTGGCGGCCTGCAACAACCCCCGCGCGGGCGGCGGCTGGGACGATGGCGCCGCCGACGGCTGGAACGGCGGCGCGGGCGGCATCCAGACCGGGGCGCTGGGCGATCCGAACGACCCCACCTCGGTCGCGCATTTCAATGAACGCATCGGCGACAGGGTGTTCTTTGAAACCGACCAGAGCACGCTGACCGACACCGCCCGCCAGACGCTCGCGGCGCAGGCGCGCTGGCTGAGCGCGAACCCGCAGTTTGCGGTGCTGATCGAAGGCCACGCCGACGAACGCGGCACCCGCGAATACAACGTGGCGCTGGGCGCACGCCGGGCCAACGCGGTGATGCAGTATCTGGTCAGCCAGGGGATCAATTCCAACCGGATGCGCACCGTCAGCTACGGCAAGGAACGGCCCGTGGAGGCCTGCCCCGAGCCGCGCTGCTGGAACCAGAACCGCCGTGCGGTGACGGTGGTCTCCACCGGGCTGACGGGGTAAGCGGGCGATGCGCGGGCGGTTTCTGTCGCTGGTGGTTGCGATCACGCTGGCCCTTGGCGGGGCCGGCGCTGGCGCAGAAACCCTCGCCGACCTGCGCGCCGAGGCCGAGGCGCTGGGCGCCGAGATCGCCCGGCTGCGCACTGAGCTGGTGCGCGGCGATGGCGCGGGGGCCGCGCGGGTCGAAGGCGACACGCTGGAGCGGATCGACCGGCTCGAAGCAGCGCTGTCGCGGCTGACCGCGCAGACCGAGGAGCTGGATTTCCGCATCCGGCGGATCGTCTCGGACGCCACCAACCGGCTGGGGGATATCGAATTCCGGCTGGTGGAGCTTGAGGGCGGCGATGTGACCCAGCTGGGCCGCACGCCGCCGCTGGGCGGGCTGGACCTGAGCCTGCCTGATGACGGCGCCGCCCCCACGCCGACGCCCGCGCCAGGCCCCGCCGAGGATGCGGACGGCCCGCTGATGGCCGCCGACGAGCGCCGCGCCTTCGAGGCGGCGGCGGCGCTGTTGCGGGACGACCGCCCCGATGATGCCGCCGAGGCGCTGGCCGCGTTCATCGACACCTACCCCGGCGGGCCGATGACCGCCGAGGCGCAGCTTCTGCTGGGCGCAGCTCACAGTGCGCGCGGCGCCTATGGCGATGCGGCGCGGGCCTATCTGGACCTGTTCACAGCCGATCCGCAGGGCCCGCGCGCACCCGCCGCCCTGCTGGCGCTGGGCGAGGCGCTGGGGGACCTGGGCGAGACATCGGAGGCCTGCGTGATGTTTGACGAGCTGTCCATCCGCTTTCCCGACACCAGTGAGGCCGAGCGCGGGCGCGAATTCTTCGCGCGCCTGAACTGCGGGTGAACCGGACCTGCGCGCAGGCGCCTTTGGCGGCGTTGCAGGGGGCTGCCGCCCCCGGTCGGCCTGCGGCCGCCCCCCCCCGCGGATATTTTTGCACAGATGATGGTGGAGGGTGGGTTTGACCCCGCCGGACGTGGTGCTGCCAGAGGCTCTGGCGGAAGCGATGGCGCGGCTGTTGCCTGCGGCGGCGACGCGGCTGGGGGTGGCAGTTTCTGGAGGCGGCGACTCCATGGCGCTGATGGTGCTGCTGGCGGATTGGGCGCGGGCGCGGGGCGTGGAGCTGGAGGCGGTCACCGTGGATCACGGGTTGCGCGCGGAAAGCGGGACCGAGGCCGCTTTGGCCGGCGCTCGGGCGGCGTGGCTGGGACTGGCGCATGACGTGCTGCGCTGGAAGGGCGCGCCGGAGGCCCAGGGCAACCTGATGGACGCCGCGCGGCGGGCGCGGCGAGCGCTGATCGCCGACTGGGCGCGGGCGCGCGGGATCGGCGCGGTGGCGCTGGGCCACACGCTGGACGATCAGGCCGAGACGGTGCTGATGCGGCTGGCGCGCGGATCGGGTGTGGACGGGCTGTCCGGGATGGCCGAGGCCCGGCGGCGCGGCAGGGTGGTGTGGCTGCGCCCGCTGCTGGGAGTGCGGCGCGAGGATTTGCGCGCGCTGCTGCGCGCGCGGGGGCTGGACTGGACCGAGGACCCCACCAACGCCGATCCGCGTTTCCTGCGCACCCGGGCACGCGCGGCGCTGGACGCGCTCGCGCCGCTGGGGATCGGCGCCGAGGGTCTGGCCGGGACGGCCGCGGCCATGGCGCAGGCGCCGTCTGCGCTGGCCCGGGCGGCCATGGTTTCGGGGCTGGCGCTTCTGCGCATGGACCGGGGCGATGCGCTTCTGGACGCGCGCGGGCTGGACGCGCTGGCGGCGGACCTGCGCGAACGGATCGTGGCGCAGGTGCTCTGCGCGCTCTCGGGTCAACCCTATCGCCCCCGCCGCGCGGCACTGCGCCGGGCGCTGGCGGAAACGCGCGCCACGCTCCACGGCTGCGTGATCGCGCGCGAGGGGGACCGGCTGCGCATCGGGCGCGAATGGCGGGCCGTCGTCGGGCTGCACGCCGCCCCCGGTGCGCCCTGGGACAACCGCTTCATCCTGCGCCCTGCGCCGGACACCGACCCGCACGGCTGCACCATCGCCGCACTGGGTCCGCAGGGGCTGGCGCAGATCGGCGCCTGGGCCGGTTGCGGGCTGCCGCGCGCCTCGGTCATGGCCGCGCCGGCGGTCTGGCGCGGAGACGTGGTGCTGGCCGCGCCGCTGGTCCGGCGCGGGTCACAATGGCGTGCCCAGGTGCGACAAGGCCCCGCAGACCTGCTGCGCGGGGTATTATCCGATTGAATGCGGCCCTGTAATCTCTATGTTTCACACGAGCGCCGGGCCACCCCGGCACCAATCTGACAGGAGGCGCCCCGTGGGCAACGCGCGCAACTTTGCATTCTGGATCGTGCTGTTCCTGCTGATGATCATGCTCTTCAACATGTTCAGCGGCACGCAGGGAACCAGTTCGGCCCGGTCGGTCACCTATTCGGACTTCATCGAACGGGTACAGCAAGGCGACGTCAACCGCGTCACGCTGGACGGCGAGCAGGTGATCTTTGTCGGCAGCGACGGCCAGCAATACAGCACCATCAAGCCCGAGGATGCGGGCCTGACCCAGCGGCTTCTGGACAACAACATCCCGATCGAGGCACGCCCGCAGCAGCAGTCGGGCTTCCTGTCGGCGCTGACCCTGTGGTTGCCGTTCCTGCTGCTGATCGGCATCTGGATCTACTTCATGAACCGGATGCAGGGCGGCGGGCGTGGGGGCGCCATGGGTTTCGGCAAGTCCAAGGCCAAACTGCTGACCGAAAAGAGCGGGCGCGTGACCTTCGACGATGTCGCCGGGATCGACGAGGCCAAGGACGAGCTGGAAGAGATCGTCGAATTCCTGCGCAGCCCGCAGAAGTTCAGCCGCCTGGGCGGCAAGATCCCCAAGGGAGCGCTTCTGGTCGGCCCTCCGGGCACGGGTAAGACGCTGCTGGCGCGCGCCATCGCGGGCGAGGCAGGCGTGCCCTTCTTCACCATCTCGGGGTCGGATTTCGTGGAGATGTTCGTGGGGGTCGGCGCCAGCCGGGTCCGCGACATGTTCGAGCAGGCCAAGAAAAACGCCCCCTGCATCGTCTTCATCGACGAGATCGACGCGGTCGGTCGGTCGCGCGGCGTGGGTTACGGTGGCGGCAACGATGAGCGCGAGCAGACGCTGAACCAGCTTCTGGTCGAAATGGACGGGTTCGAGGCCAACGAGGGTATCATCATCGTCGCGGCCACCAACCGCCCCGACGTGCTCGACCCTGCCCTGCTGCGTCCCGGCCGCTTCGACCGGCAGGTGCAGGTGCCCAACCCCGACATCAAGGGCCGCGAGCGGATCCTGGGTGTCCACGCGCGCAAGGTGCCGCTGGGCCCCAACGTGGACCTGCGCATCATCGCGCGCGGTACGCCGGGCTTCTCGGGGGCCGATCTGGCCAACCTTGTGAACGAGGCCGCGCTGATGGCCGCGCGCGGGAACCGACGGTTCGTGACCATGGAGGATTTCGAGAACGCCAAGGACAAGGTCATGATGGGCTCGGAGCGGCGTTCCATGGTCATGTCCGAGGACGAGAAGAAGCTGACCGCCTATCACGAGGCCGGGCATGCGGTGGTGGGCCTGAACGTCCCGCAGCACGACCCGATCCACAAGGCGACGATCATCCCGCGCGGGCGCGCGCTGGGGCTGGTGCTGTCCCTGCCCGAGCGTGACCAGCTGTCGGTGACCTACACCAAGTACAAGTCCAAGATCGCGATGGCGATGGGCGGGCGCGTGGCCGAGGAACTGGTCTTCGGCAAGGAGAATGTCACGTCGGGCGCGGCCAGCGACATCCAGCAGGTGACCAAGATCGCGCGCGCCATGGTCACGCAGTTCGGCTTCGACGACGAGCTTGGCAACGTCGACTATGCCAATGAGCAGCAGTCGTTTCTGGGCACCTATGGCGGTGGGTCGAACCACTCGGGCATGACCCAGAAGGTGATCGACGACAAGGTGCGCGACATCGTCAACGAAGGCTACGAGACCGCAAAGCGCATCCTGACCGAGAAGCGCGACGATCTGGAGCGGCTGGCGCAGGGGCTTCTGGAGTATGAGACCCTGACCGGGCCTGAGATCACGCGGGTGATCAAGGGCGAGCCGCTGGGGCGCGATGACGACAGCGACGAGCCCTCGGGCGGCACGCCATCGGTGGCGTCGATCCCCAAGACACGCCCGCGCAAGCGCGACGACGACGGCGGCGGGATGGAGCCGGAGCCGCAGACCTGACGCGGCGCCAGTGCAGCGGCTTGATGAACGCCGGTCCTTCGGGACCGGCGTTTTTCCATGCCGCTGCTGACAACGAAGGGGGACTGTCCACGGCGCTGCCCCCGGGCATCCGATAAGTCCCGTCCATCAAGGCACTCAGCCTGCCCCGGGCCCCGGCAGTCGCAGGCGCCCTGGGGGCGTGCGGGTGGATAGGTGGGGCACGGCCCGCGGGCGCTTTTCGCGCAGACGCCCCTTCCGTGTCGCGCGTCTTGCCCGTCTCGGGGCCAAAAAGCGGACGCCGTATTGCAACGCCGGGCCCGATACGCGGGTAACGACCGTCCCGGCGCTACATGATCCAGACGAGTGCCAGCGCCAGCCCCACCAGCACGGTCCCCGTAAACGGCCAGCGGCAGATCCACGCATCTGCGAGCCGCAGCAACGCCGCTGCGCGGCGCAGGCGGCGGTGAAACGCGCTGCGAAACGCGGGCGGCACCACGGCGCCGAGCGTCGCTCCGCCCACAAACCAGCCTTCGATCCAGCGCAGCCGCAGCCGGGGCAGCATCAGCAGCAGGTCGCCGGGCGCCTGCGCGCGCGGCGGGTGGCGCAGCACCCAGGCCAGCACGGCCAGTCCCCCGAGCACCGGCATAAGCGCCTCGAGCACCGGTGCGCGGCCCAGAGCATAATCGGACGGCAGGTCGGCCCAGCCCCCCCAGAGAACCCAGGGCGCGGCCAGCGCCGCCAGCGCGAGGGCCGCCGCCGCCACCGCCTGCACGCCCGGCGCGCGGGGGGATTTCTTCATCTCGCTGCGGTGCAGCCGCGACAGGAACCAGCCCATCACCAGCGCCGTGGTCACGCTGCTGGCGGTGATGGTGTGGCCCAGCCAGTCCGCCAGCCCCGGCTTGGCCGCCGCCTTGGCCAGCGCCCCCCCCGAAAGTGGCAACCCCGCCACCGACCCGGCCGCCACGGCCGCCACCGCCATCGCCATGACCCGCGCGGCGCCCGTTGTGGCCAGCACTGCGCCGACCGACAGGAACAGCGCCCCCTTGGCCAGCCCGTGATGGGCCGCGTAATAGGCCACCGCCCCCTGCCCCGCACCCGCCAGGGCCAGCATCAGCCCCATCTGGCTGACCGTGGAATAGGCCAGCACCGCCTTGGCATTGGTCTGCGTCAGCCCCCAGAGCGCCGCGCCAAAGGCCCCGGCCAGCCCCAGCGCCACCAGCGCACCGCCCACCAGATCGCTGGGCAGCAGGATCAGCACGCCGATCAGCCCCGCCTTGACGATCGCCCCGGACAGCACCGCCGAACCCGGCACCGGGGCCGCCGGATGTGCCAGCGGCAACCAGACGTGCAGCGGCACCATCCCCGCCTTGATCCCGAAGCCTGCCAGCAAGAGCCACGGCGCCACCGCGGGCGCCTGCCCCCAGGCCCCCCGGATATCGGCGATCAGCATCGATCCCGCCGCCTGCACCCCCAGGATCAGGCCGAACAGCAGCGCCACCTCGCCCAGAACGGCCATGACGATATAGACCCGGCCCGCGGCCAGCGCTTCCTCGGTCCGGTCATGGATGACCAGAAACCACGCCGCCAGCGACACGGCGGCAAAGGCCACGTAGAAGGTCACCGCATCGGCGGCCAGGAACACGCCCAGATTGCCCGCCAGCGTAAGCGCCCAGAAGCCCGCGAAGATGCCCGCCTCGGGGCCGGGCTCCAGCGTATGCGCCGCCTGCCAGCCCGCCACCGCCCAGATCAGCGCCGTGACGCCCAGCAGCAGCACCCCCGCCGGGTCCGCCGCCAGCACCACGCCCAGCAGCAGGTCCGGCGCCTCGGTCACGCCCCCCGCGCCCGCCATCGCCAGCGCCAGCGCAGGCAGCGGCGCAAAGGGCAGCACCTGCAACGCA
>SKMI01000037.1 GCA_007121115.1 Paracoccaceae bacterium
CCCCTTGCACAGCCAACACCGTTTTTCTAAACACCCTGCACGGCGAGGCCCGTTCGTCTATCGGTTAGGACGCCAGGTTTTCAACCTGGAAAGAGGGGTTCGATTCCCCTACGGGCTGCCAGTTCCTTCAAGCAAAGTACTTTTCTGATAAGTTCACGGGCAACCCAGCGCCATCGCACGCTTGGGCGGCCGATGAGCGGCGCTTGCCGACGGCTGACGGTCGGCTTGCATTGCGCGCGGTGCGGTGCGCCTGATCGGTGGCGCGCTACCGGAGCTCCATAGTCTTTGAGGGCGCCTATCTGCAAACGGCGGGCGCTGCGCTGGGCGCATCGCGTCGATCGGCAATTCCGCGCCGCAGCACACTGATCCTCACCTGCCCACCCAGACAGCGGACGCCGGCGGCGTCTTATTGTGGTCCTTGCGCTGCGACCGGCATACGGCGCGCGCTGTGCGGGCATTGCACAAGCGGGGCCGGGCCGGTTCATGCGTGAACTTGTCAGCTTCGGGCCTTGCTCTATGCTTTATGCCCAGAAACCTCTGCGGGTCACGGCAGGAAGGCGCTTGACGCATTGGGACAGGTCAAACTGAGATCGATTGCCAAGTCATTCGGGCCGACGGCGGTGCTGGATGACATCAACCTTCAGATCGAGGACAAGGAGTTCGTGGTCGTCGTCGGCCCATCGGGGTGCGGCAAGTCCACGCTTCTGCGGGTCGTCGCCGGTCTGGAAGAGGCCAGCGCGGGCACGTTGCTGTTCGACGGGCGCGCGGTGAATACGCTTTCGCCGGGCGAGCGGAACGTGGCGATGGTGTTCCAGAATTACGCGCTCTACCCGCACCTGAGCGTGGCGGCGAATATCGGCTTCGGGCTGCGCCGCGCCGCCATGTCGCGGCGCGAAAGGCGCGACGCGGTGGAACGGACGGCGCGCCTGCTGGAGATCGAGCCGCTGCTGAAGCGCCGCCCCGGCGCGCTTTCGGGCGGGCAGCGCCAGCGCGTGGCCATGGGCCGCGCCATCATCCGCAACCCGGCGGTGTTCCTGTTCGACGAGCCGCTCTCAAACCTCGACGCCCGGTTGCGGATGCAGATGCGCAGCGAAATCCGCACGCTGCATGGCAAGGTGCCGACCACCACGATCTACGTCACCCATGACCAGATCGAGGCGATGACCATGGCCGACCGCGTGGTGGTCATGAACGCGGGCCGGATCGAACAGATCGGCACCCCGTCCCAGATCTACGACACCCCGCGCACCACCTTTGTCGCCCGCTTCATGGGCATGCCCTCGATGAACATGCTCGCCGCGCGTCTGGACGGCGACGCGCTGGTTCTGCCTGACGGTCGCATACCCGTGCCCGCCGACTGGCCCGCGCGGCTGGCGCGCTGGGCCGGGCGAGAGGTGCTCCTGGGCTTGCGCCCTGAACACCTGAGCCTGCGCGCCAGTCCCGGCGGGATCCCCGCCACCGTCGATCTGGTGGAACCCACCGGCAGCGAAACACTGGTCTACCTGCACCACGGCGACACGCGACTGTCCGCGCGCACCCCGCCCGAGACGCGCGTGCGCCGCGGCGAGCGAGTTCATCTGGACCTGCGGCTGGACCGCGCCACGCTGTTTGACCCCGAAACCACCCTGGCCCTGCCGACGCTGGCCAGCGACCCCATCCCAACAGGAGAACCCGCATGACCCTTCCCCGCCCTTCGCTTTTCGCCGCCGCAATGGCCACCGCCCTGCCCGCCGTTGCGCAGGCCGACGACTTGATCACCCGCAATCGCGTCGGCCCTGCGGATGCGGACAACGCCCTGACCTTTCGGCTGACGGCCTTTGACCTTTACAGCGCCGACGAAGCGACAGCCGAGGCGTTCGGCGAGATGTTCACCGACTTCATCCTGGACAACCCCGGCTGGCGGATCGACACGCAGTTGCAGACCGGCGCCATCGCGCAGGAACAGGCCCGGATCGTCGAACAGGCCCGCGCCGGGCGCGGCCCCGACTGCGCCATGATCGACAGCTCGCAGCTTGCGACCTTCAAGGAGGCCGGGCTGCTGGCCCCCATGACACCGTATTTCACCGACGAGGAAATCGACGACCTGTTCCCCTTCGTCCGGGACGGCGTGACGGACGCGAACGGCGATATCGTCGCCTGGTGGTGGTTCACCGATCTGCGGGTCCTGTATCGCGACACCACGCAGGTGCCCGACGCCCCGCAGACCTGGGCCGAGATGCAGGAGGCTGCAGCCAGCGTGGCCGAGGGCGGGATGGAAGGCATCCTGTTCAACGCCGGGCGGGACGAGGCCTCGGCCTTCGACTGGCTGGGGCATTTCTGGGCGCAGGGCGGCGAACTGGTCGATGAAGACGGGCGGCCCGTGTTCTTCGAGGGCGAGAACCGCGAGAAATTCCTGAACGCCGTGAAACTCTACGCCGATCTGGTCGAAAGCGGCGCCGCGCCGGCCCGCGTGACGGCGCTGGCCAGCTATGACGACCTGCTGGCCTCGGCCGCTGCAGGCAGCACCGGAATGTTCATCGGCGGCAACTGGATGTATGCGCAGATCCAGAACACGATGACCGAGGAGCAGGCCGCAAACTGGGCGGTCTCGCCCCTGCCCGGCCCCAGCGCGGACGAACGCGCCACCGGCACCGGCGGCTGGGCGATTGCCGCGCTGAGCGACGACCCCGCCAAGGTCGAGATGTGCGCAGGGATAGCGCGGCTCTATGCCGGGCCGGGCAACGCGTTCCAGCGGCTCTTGCCGACCTCCGCCTCGCTCTACGCGGAGTATGAGGAATTCGCGGGCCCCGAGTTCCAGATCTTCGCCGAGGCGCTGGAGGACGGGCAAGCCCGCCCCGGCGTGCCGATCTACCCCGAGATCTCGAACCAGATCCAGATCCTGCTGGGCAATGTCCTGTCTGGTTCCGCCACGCCCGAGGACGCGCTGGACGCCGCGAGCGCAGAGGTGATGGACGCGTTCGAGCGGCTCTGAAGGGCGCGGCCCCTTGGCAGAACAGTCCGCGAATTCGGCAGATGATCGGCTGGCGCGCCTCGCCGCACCAGCGGTCACGGAGGCCGAGGCCACCCCGCCGCGCCATCCGCGCGGCGGGGTCGCTGCGCGCATTTTCTCCGGGCCGCTGCCGTGGCTCTTGCCCGCCGTGGGGGCGCTGGCGCTGTTCTACCTTTACCCGATCTTCGAAGCGGTGCGGCTCGCCTTCACCGATGCGCGGCTGTTCGACACCGAGACGCAGCTTTCCATGCGGTCGATCAACAGCATGGTGGGCAGTTCCACCCTTGGCGTGATCCTGCGCAATACGTTGACCTACACGGTCGCCAGCGTGGTGGGGCAGATCGCGCTGGGGCTGGCGATTGCGCTGCTGGTCGTGCGGGCAGAACGCGCGCGGCTGCGCGGGACGCTGGTGTTGCGGACCATCGTGCTGGCCGCCTGGGTGATCCCGGCGATTGCCAATGGCATCATCTGGCAGCTTCTGTTCTCCGAAGCGCCCTTCGGCGCCATCAACTCGGCCCTGCGCATGGCGGGGGTGGCGCCGGTGGCGTGGCTGTCGGACCCCGGCAACGCCATGACCTCGGCGGTGATTGCCACCATCTGGCAGGGCACGGCCTATTCGATGATCCTGCTCTACGCCGCGCTCAAGACCATCGACCCCGCACTCTATGAAGCCGCAGCCATCGACAACGCGCGCCCGTGGGAGCGGTTCTGGTTCATCACCCTGCCGCATCTGCGCGCCGCGCTGGTGGTCAACGCGATCCTGATCCTGATCATGACGCTCAACATGTTCGACACGATCCTTGCGCTCACGGGCGGCGGGCCGGGGCGCGCGACGGAAATCCTGTCGCTCTACGCCTATGGCACGGTGTTCCAGAATTTCGAACTGGGGCGCGGGGCGGCGCTTTCGATGCTGCTGCTGGTCATCTCGCTGTCGCTGACGGTGGTGCTGATTGCGCTGCTGCCACGGGAGCGGCGCGGATGATGGTGCGCAGTCGGTCCGAGCGGGCGGCCGACTGGGCCGTCTATGCCGCGATGCTGGTGCTGGCGCTTGCGTTCCTGCTGCCGGTGCTGTGGCTGGTCTCGCTCTCGGTGCGCACGCAGGCCGAGGTGTTTCTGGGCGCGGCCCGCGTCATCCCCGAGGCGCCCACGCTCGACAACTTCGCCCGCGTGCTGCGGGACGGCGGCTTCCAGTCCTACATCTGGAACACGGTGAAGCTGGCGTCCCTAGGCGCTGCTGGCGCGGTGGCGCTGGCCGCCCCCGCCGCCTATGCGCTGTCGCGCATGGCGTTTCGCGGCAAGGGGCCGCTGATGCTGGGCATATTGTCGGTGCAGATGGTGTCCGGGCTGGTGGTGCTGATCCCGCTTTACCGGTTCATGGACCGGCTGGGGCTTCTGGAATCGCATTTCGGCACAACGCTCCTGTATATCGCCGCCGGAATCCCGGTGACGATATGGCTGCTGAAGGTCAGTTTCGACGCCGTGCCACGCAGCCTTGACGATGCCGCGGCCATCGACGGGCTGTCGCGGTTTGAATCATTTGCACTGATCATCCTGCCGCTGGCGCTGCCGGGACTTATTTCGGCCTTCATCCTGAACCTTATCCTGAACTGGTCGCAATTCCTGATCCCGTTCATCATGCTCAGCGCGGATGACAAATGGCCCATCTCGGTGGCGATCTTCCGCTTCGCGGGCTCGACCAGCGCGGCCACGACGCAACTACTGGCCGCGGCCTGCCTGCTGGCGATCCTGCCGGCGCTCGCGATCTTCGTGATCCTGCAGCGCTACATTCTGGCGGCGCTGACGGCGGGCGCAGTGAAGGAATAGGGCCGCCTTCGGCTGGGGCCGACGGTGCGCACGATCAGGCGCATCAGGGCGCGCACCAGACCCCGGCCCAACCGTCGGCCCGGGCATAGCGCGCGCGGCGGTGCTGCGGGCCGAGGTGGACGATATCCATCGCCTGCAAGCGCAGCTCCAGCACAGCGAAGACGGCCGGGTCCGGCACCTTGCGATAGGCCAGAGCGTCCGGGATCGGCTGCCCCGACGCGGGGGTGCAGCCGAAGGACAGGCGCGCTGCCTCGGGCAGTTGTGCCCAAAGCCCCGCCACTTCGTCCCCGGTGCGGACCGAAACACGCGCCGCAAGGCGTATCTGCAAATGCGCGCCGCTGTCCCAGACATGCAGCGCGGCATGGGGGTGCGCCTGCAACTCGTCCATCTTGGCGGACTGCGCATCGGTATAGACCCGCAGGGTGGCGCTGGCGCGGTCGGCGGCGCGCAGCACGACGGTCCGGGCCTGCGGCGAGCCGTCCAGTGCGACCGTTGCCAAGGTTGGATGCCGCGCTGCCGCCCGGCGGTCGTGCACACCGCGAATGAGGCGGGTCCAGACCTCGGCATGGAGGCTCTCCAGCCTGCTGGCCCAGGGGTGCGGATCGGGGGGCATGTGTATCTCCGGCATCGGGGGCGTGGTGCGGCCAACTGTTGCACGCAGCGCAGAAGTCAATTGAAGCGCGCGGCGCCTGCTATACCTCCCGCTCCTGTTTGTAACCAGCGTAGCCGCCTTTCATGTCCGACAAGACAACCACTCATCCCGGCCGCACGCAGCGCCTGCTGGCCGACCCGCGTGTCGCCGGGCTGGCCGCGCTGATCCGGTCCCGTGCCGGTCAGCC
>SKMI01000098.1 GCA_007121115.1 Paracoccaceae bacterium
ACCCTGCTGAGCGCCGAGGCCGAGGCCAGCGCCAGTTTCCTGTCCCGCTTCGGCTATCGCGAGGTTGCGCGCGAAGGCGCGCTGCGGCGGCTGGTCTCGGCCACCGACGCGATAGACCTGCGCAACGCGGCAGGCTATGTGCCCGCCATTCCCGGCACCGGAATGATCGACCATGTCGCCTTTCGCGCCGCCGATGCCGCGGCCGTGCGGGACATGCGCAAGACGCTCGCCCGCGCCGACGGGCTGACCGAGGTGCATGACCGAAGCTACTTCCTGTCGCTTTACGCGCGTGATCCGGGCGGGCTGCTCATCGAATACGCCACCGATGCGGCGGGTTTCGCAGTCGATGAGCCACAGGAAAACCTCGGGGAATGCCTGCTCTTCCCGCCCCATGACGCCGCCCGCGCCGACGATCTGCGCGTGATGCTGCCGCAATTCGCCCTACCGGACGAGGAAAGGAACCCGATGCGCGACCTGCCCTTCATCCACCGCCTGCACACCCCCGAGGACCCCGACGGATCCGTCATCATTCACCTGCATGGCACGGGCGGCAACGAGGCCGATCTGATGCAGTTCGCCCATCGCCTGAACCCCCGCGCCACGCTTCTGGGCGTGCGCGGGCGCTCGACCGAGGAGGGCATCAACCGCTGGTTCCGCCGCCATGACGCCGTGACCTACGATCAGGCCGACATCCACGCCGAGGCCGGGGCTTTTGCCGGGTTCATCGACGGTGCGGTGCGCGGCTACGGGCTGGACCCCGACCAGCTGACCTTCCTTGGCTTCTCGAACGGCGCCAACCTCCTTGGCGCCGTGATGCTGCTGCATCCCGGCGCGGTCCGCCGCGCGATCCTGTTGCGCGGGATCGCTGGCCTGGACGATCCGCCCGCGCCCGATCTGCACGGAACCGAAGTGCTGCTTCTGTCAGGCGCGCGCGACCCTTTCGCGCGCATGGCCCCGGCGCTGGAGTCGGCGCTGCACGCGGCGGGCGCGACGCTCGATGCGCGGGTGCTCAACGCCGGGCACGACCTCACCGAGGCCGACCTCGAGACGGCACGGGATTGGCTTGCCGCGCGCAGTTGACCGCAACCCGAAACAGGGGCCGCTTGCCCCTGTCCCTTTCAAGGCCAATGGCGCAGTTCGGATTGCCGGGGCGCGCTCACAGCGCCGCCGCAAAGCCTTCCATGAATTCGGCCAGGCGCTCGCGGCTCTTCGGGTCGATCAGGTTGCCATCCTCATCGCACAGATCGCGCGCGCGGGACACCATCAGCCGCCCGTCAGCCCAGAAATCGGCCTTGAGCGTGCGCAACACCGGCAACCAATGCGCCTGCGCCATCGTGGTGCCAAACCCGCCGGGCGAGGCGCCGATCACCGCCACGGGCTTGCCCGCCCACATCTTCAGCCCCGGCCCGCGCGACATCCAGTCGATGGCGTTCTTGAACACGCCGGGGATGCCATTGTTGTATTCGGGGGTCACCAGCAGCACGCCATCGGCGGCCTGAAGCTGTGCCTGCAGGCGCTCAACCGCGGGCGGCAGACCCTCGGCCGCCTCCAGATCGGCGTCATAGAGCGGCACCTCGCGGATCGCGCCAATCTCGACGCGCGCGCCCTCGGGGGCCAGTTCAGCCGCCGCGCGCAAGAGCCCGGAGTTGAAGGAGGCCCGGCGCAGGCTGCCGGACAGGCCGAGGATCGTCTTGGTCATGGGGTTTTCTCCTGTGGTTTTCGACCGGGCTTCATCGGCTCGGGCTTCGGCGCGACAAACAGCCTGTGCCCGGACATGGTGTCACCCTGCACCATTTCGGTCAGGCGCCGCGCGGCAAACCGATGCACGCCCGCGCCCCATCACCGCCGCTGCCGCCCGCTCGCTGATCGCAGTGCAGCCATGATTGTCCCCCGTCTTCCGTCAAACCCTGCCCGGGCATCGCTGCGGCCCGGCGACACCTCGCAAGGGAGCCAGATTTCGCCAACTTGTGCAACGACCGCCACCGGATCGCATCCGGCGGCGGTCGTCTCCTCAGTCCAGCGGTTTCAGCCTGGCCTCGATGCTGGCGCGACGCGGTTCCAGGAAGGGCGGCAGCGACAGCGACTCGCCCATCGTCTCGAACGGTTCGTCGACATCGAAGCCCGGCCCGTCGGTGGCCAGTTCGAACAGGTTGCCGCCGGGTTCGCGGAAATAGAGGCTGCGGAAGTAATACCGCTCGACCTCGCCCGAATTGGGCACGCGAAAGCCGCCGACCCGCTCGGTCCATGCGCTGAGCGCCGCGCGGTCGGGCACGCGGAAGGCGACGTGATGCACCGCGCCCGCACCCTGCCGCGCAATCGGCAGCCCCGGCTGCACGGCCACGTGCAATTCAGCCGCAGGCCCGCCCGCGCCCATCTCGAACACATGCACCTGACCGACCCCGTCCGGGCTGGGATAGTCGCGCACGCGCCGCATGTTCATCACCCGCGTCAGCACAGCTTCGGTCGGCGCCAGTTCCGGGACCGAGATGGTGATCGGCCCGAGGCCACGGATCTGGTGCGCGGCGGGGACCGGGCTGCGCTCCCATGGATGCGCCGCACCCGGGGTGTCGGCGGTTAGGCGGAAGCGCTGGCCCTCCGGGTCTTCGAAATCGAGGGTGGGGCGGCTGTCGGTGGTGCCGATATCGCCGACCGTCAGCCCGGCATCGCACAGCCGCGCGGCCCAGTAGTCTAAGCTCGCTTCATCGACACGCAGCCCGGTGCGGCTGATCGAATGCGTGCCGCGCTGTTCGCGGTCGACCGGCCAGTCGAAAAAGGTCAGATCGCTGCCCGGGCTGCCCGCGCCATCGGCGAAGAACAGATGATAGGCCGAGGTGTCATCCTGATTGACGGTCTTCTTGACCCGCCGCAGACCCAGCACCTGCGTGTAGAAGCGGTTATTGGCGGGCGCATCGGCGCTGATGGCGGTAAGGTGGTGAATGCCGGTGAGATCCATGATGGCCTCCTTTCCTTGACCCAGATATGGCAGCTTGACGGGCGCGCTTGCAGGGGCGGCGCCCGCAACCCGGTGTTCGCGATTGCCGAACACCTGCGCCGCGGCTACCCTGCCATCATGCGCTACACGCTGGACGAGATCGAAACCTTTCTCACCGTGATCGAACTGGGCACGGTCACCGCGGCATCGGCGCGGATGAACCTGTCGAAATCCGTGATCAGCAAGCGGATTTCCGATCTCGAGGCGGCGCTGGGTGCCGCCCTGTTCCTGCGCACCGCGGGCCGGGTCGCGCCCACGGAGGCGGCGCTGCGCCTTGCCGAACGCCTGCGCCCGGCGCTGGCCGATCTGCGCGCGGCGGCCGAAAGCGCGGGATGGGAGATGGATGGGCAGGCCGCGCTGCGGGGCAGGCTGGCGATGACCGCGCCCATGAGCTTCGGCACGCTCTATCTGGGGCCGATCCTTGCGGGCTTCGCCGCGCGTCATCCGCAGCTTGACCTGCGCATCGACTATGACGACCGCGCCCGCGATCTGGTGCGCGACGGCTATGATCTGGCCATCCGGATCGGCGCGCCGCGCGACAGTGCGCTGGTCGGGCGCAAGCTGTGCACCGACCGGATGGTGGCCTGCGCGAGCCCCGACTACCTGGAGCGGTATGGTCAACTGCGTGTGCCAGACGATCTGACCGCGCATCAGGTGATCAGCTATGCGCATCTGCCGGATTCGCGCCATTGGCTGTTCGGTGACAATGGGGACATGACGCCCGCACCCGTGCAGGGCCGACTGACGCTGAACAATGGCGAGGCCATGCGCGATTTCGCCATCGCCGGGCTGGGGCTGGCGATGATACCACGCTTCATCGCGGCGCCGGAAATCACGGCTGGCAGTCTGCAACAGGTGTTGCCCGAATTCGAGACCCGCGCGCTCCCGGTCTTCGCGCTCTGGCCGCCGGTGACCCCGATGCCCGCCAAGACCCGGGCACTGGTGGACCACCTGCTCGCCGAACTCGCCGATGGCAAACCCTGGGCACCTGCGCCCCGGGGTAATCGCTGACACGCTGCGGGCGCTGGCGCCAGCGCAACGCCTCTGGCGGAGGTGCGACCCCATTCCCGCCCGCACGCCGGCGCGCCTACTCCGCACCCGGCTCGAGCAACCCCCGCAACTCGTAGACCAGCGCCAGCGCCTCGCGCGGGGAAAGCGCGTCTGGTTCGACCTCGGACAGGCGTTCCGTCAACCGCACCGCCGCGGGGTCGGCCTTGGGCGCGGGCGCGGCGGGCGCGGGCCAGGCCGAGAAGAGCGGCAGATCGTCGATCAGGGCCTGCGGGCGCGCCCCGCCCTCACGCGCGCCTTCTTCCAGCCGCGCCAGAACCTCGCGGGCGCGATCCACCACGGCCTCGGGCAGCCCGGCCAGCCGCGCCACCTGCACGCCATAGGAGCGATCCGCCGCTCCCGCCCGTACCTCGTGCAGGAAAATCACCTCGCCCTCCCATTCGCGCACCGCAACGGTGGCGTTCGCCACCCCTTCCAGCCGAGCGGCCAGTTGGGTCAACTCATGGTAATGCGTGGCAAACAGCGCCCGGCAGCGGTTCACGGCGTGCAGGTGTTCCAGCACCGCCCAGGCGATGGACAGCCCGTCCCAGGTTGCTGTTCCGCGCCCGATCTCGTCGAGGATCACCAGCGCGCGGTCATCGGCCTGGTTCAGGATCGCCGCCGTCTCCACCATCTCCACCATGAAGGTCGACCGCCCCCGCGCCAGATCGTCCGACGCCCCCACCCGGCTGAAAATCTGGCTCACCAGCCCGATCCGCGCGGCCTCGGCGGGCACATGGGCGCCCGCCTGCGCCAGCACCGCAATCAGCGCGTTCTGGCGCAGGAAGGTGGATTTCCCGGCCATGTTCGGCCCCGTGAGCAGCGTGATTGCGGCGCCCTCTTCGGCGGTAAGCGCGCAGTCATTGGCGACAAACCGCGCCCCGGAGCGTGTCAGCGCCGCCTCCACCACCGGATGCCGCCCGCCGGTGATGGCAAAGGCGCGGCTGTCATCAAGCTGTGGCGCGCACCAGTCCAGCGCCGCCGAAAGCTCGGCAAACCCGGCAGCGACATCGATCTCGGCCAGCGCCCGCGCCACCGCGCCCAGCGGTCCCGCCGCGTCCAGCACCGCCGCGGTGAGTTCGGAAAACAGACGTTTCTCGATCTCCAGCGCCTGCGCGCCCGCGTTCAGGATGCGGGTTTCCAGCTGCGACAGATCCACGGTGGTGAACCGCAGGGCGTTCGCCGTGGTCTGGCGGTGGATGAAGCGTTCCGAGAGCGGCGGCGCCAGCATCTTCTCGGCGTGGGTCGCGGTGGTCTCGATGAAATAGCCCAGCACGTTGTTATGCTTGACCTTCAGCGCCGTGATCCCGGTTTCGCGCGCATACTCGGCCTGCATCGCGGCGATCACCCCGCGCCCTTCGTCGCGCAGCTTCCGCGCCTCGTCGAGGCCCGCGTCATGCCCCGGCGCCACGAAGCCCCCGTCGCGCAGCATCAGCGGCGGGTCGGCCACCAGCGCGGCCTCCAGCAGCCCGGCCAGGGTATCATGCCCCGTCAGCGCCTGCGCTGCCGCCTGCAGCCGCGGAGGCGCCTCCGAGGGCAGCTCGGCGGCGATTCGTGTCGCCT
>SKMI01000347.1 GCA_007121115.1 Paracoccaceae bacterium
ACCGTGGCGCTGGCCGCGGGCCGCAGCGCCGATGACTTCGACTTCGCGCTGGTGGGCAGCGGGGCGTTGAACCTGGGCCGCCGGGTCACCCGTGCGGTGTCGGAAGAAAGCAACCTGACCATCGGCGGCAAGCTGGAAATCGACGCCAAATCCGAAGGCCACGGGATCGCCGTGGCCGGGTCGCTGTCGCGCGATGTCGCCACGGCTTCGCGCGAGCAGACGCTGAACATCCGCGATGGGCTGGCCGTTGTGGAGGAGGGCCTGCGCAACAGAACCGACGGTGCGGGCGATGGTGCGGGCGCCGGCAGCGGCGGCGGCGGCGACCAGGGCGGCGGGAACGGCGACAGCAGCGGGGGCGGCACCGACGGCGGCGACGAAGAAGAAAAGCAGTCGGTGGCCTTCACCATCACCATCGCCTCGAATGCGCAGGCCGAGATCGTGGCGGCCACTCTCCGGGCCGGAACACTGACCGCGAAGGACGCCGAGATCACCGCCACCAACGCACGCGCGATCTCCACCGCATCCTCGGCCGCCACGCCTGGTTCGGGGATCGTGCTGAACTTCTCGTTGATGGGCAATTTCATCAACCAGGAAACCGGGGCGACCCTCAGCGCCGGTACCGATCTGACCCTTGACCCCATTGCGGTGAATGTCAGCGGCGATTTGAAGCTGCGCGCCGTCAACAGCAGCGTCAACCGCGCGCATATCGGCTACGCGGGCGCGTCCGAAGGGTTCGCGCTGGGCGTCATGGGCCTGTTGCAGAAGGACACGCGCCGCACGGTTGCCAACATGGGCCAGCGGACGTTCACCGGCGGTGCAACGGTCAGCATCGAGGCCGAGATGACCGGCGCGGTGCACGCGGGCATGAAGGCCGGGTTCGGCGAGATCATAGACAAGAAGGACGACAGCGACATCGCCGTGACCGTGCCCATCGCCATCGTCGATACCGACTGGGCCACCCGCGCCACGCAGTTTGCCACCACCCATGAGGACGGCGGCGGGCTTACGCTCTCGGCCAAGGAAAAATCCACGGTCGAAAACCGCCAGGACGCCGCAAGCACGATCGACGGGATCAACGTCACCGTCGGCATGGCGTTCACCTATCACCGTTCAGACGTGGTGGCGCGCGACGCGGTGGGGTCGGCCTCGCTCAGCGGCGACTATACGCTGAAGGCCGAAACCGACACCACCTATCGCAGCATCGCGCTGCGCGACGGCAAGGGCGAAAGCGCAGGCGACGGGATGCTGTCGGTGCTGCGCGCGGTGGGCGAAACCTCGGCCACCGCCAGCAATGCCGAAGTGCAGGCAGCGAAGATCGACATCACCGCCACCGACAAGGCGCTGCGCGACGTGATGGTCAACAGCATGTCGCGGGCTGATTCCATCGGCGTGAACGGCGGCTTTGCCATCGACCTGTATCGCCGCGACACGCTGGCGCTGGCGAACAACAGCCAGTTGAATACCACCAACGGTGCGATCAACGTCCGTGCCAACTCCGAGCACAAGGCCACGAACGTGATGATCGGCCGCGTGGGTGGCGGCAGCGATATCGGCGGGGTGGGCACCATAAGCTGGACCGCCGACCGGCGCGCGGTGTCGGCGCGCATCTCGGGCGGCAGCGTCAAGAGCGGTGGCGATCTGAACGTCATCGCCTCGCGCCAGGATGCGGTGCTGACGGTGCAGGGCACGGCCTCGACCGCGTCGAATTCGGTCGGCATCGGCGCCGGGATCGTCAAGATGCGCGGCTCCACGGTGGCCGAGATCGTGGGCGATACCTCGATCTTCGTCGCTGGCGACATGGAGGTGCGTGCGCGCAACGAAACCTCGGTGCTGCAACTGGCGCTGGGCGTGTCGCTGGGAGCTGACAGTTTCGGCGGCACGGGCTCTTTCGGCTATGTGGATTTCGGCCCCCGCCCCGCGGATGCCCGCGATGTGGACGAAGACGACCGCACGTTGATCTTCCGCCAGCGTGTCGATCAGACGGTCAACAGCCTGACGTCGCTGATCGCAACCACCACCGGCCTGAATCTGGGCGAGCTGAACCTGTCCGAGGAAACCGTGATCGCCGCTCGGGTGGTCAGCACTGGAATGAGCGTCGAAGGTGACGTGACCATCGCCGCCGAGGACGAACGCAACGCCTTTGCGCTGTCCGGCACCGTGGGCGTGTCGCTCGATCTGGGCATCGCGGGCAAGGTCTTTGACCAGTTCAAGCTGGAACGCAGTGACGAGGGCAAGTGGCGGGTGCGGATGCGCCCGATCTTCCCCGGATCCAGCAAGGAGGATGATGACGACGTCGATCCCGATGCCGCCGCGGATGCGGCCCAGGACACAGCCGAAACCACCGGCGAGGTCGACGCACCCGAAGGCAGCGAAGGCGCCGAGGCCGCGGGCGATGTCGCAGACGGTGCAGAGGGCGAAGGCGACGGCGCCTCGGGCGGCACTGGCGGGTTCAGCGTGGGGATCGGGCTTGCCTGGATTCGCCTTGGCGGGCTGGTCGAGGCCGAACTGCTGCTGGACGGCGGCTCGAGTCAGGCCGGCAATGTCAGCGTGACCGCCACTTCGGACACCAAGAGCCTGGCGGTCGGTGTCGGCGCGGCGCTCGCGGGCGATGCCATCGGCGCGAATTTCGCCATCACCCGGCAGGCGCAGCTTGTCCGCGCGCGCATCCTGCGCGCCGAGGGTCAGGCATCGCCGCTTCTGATCGCGAAGTCGGTGAACGTGGAGGCCGCCACCAGCGGGCGCAACCAGTCCATCGCCGGTACGTTGCAGATTTCGACCAACAACGCGGCCGTCGGCGGCGCGGTGGGCGTGGTCCGGATGAACACCGAAACCATCGCCGAGGTGGTGGGCGCGGGCCTGTTCGTGGACGATGATGTGACCATTGCCGCGCGCGACACCTCGCGCGGTCTGGGGCTGGGCGCTGGGGTCGCCGGGTCGGCGGGCACGGCGGGGGTCGCGGCCTCGCTGGGGCTGGCCACGGTGGGCAGCAACGTCCGCGCCCGGGCGCGTGACGGGGCCAGTATCCTGAGTTCGAGCGGCGATATCGCCGTGGACGCGCTGCGCCGCCAGCGCCTGACCGCGCTGGCCTTCACCGTCGGAGTGGCCTCGACCGCCGGGGTGGGGGCGGGGCTGGCGATCGCCCATGACAGGGGCCTGACGCTGGCGCAGGCGAATGACAGCACCTTGCTGACCGATACCGGCAGCATCATCGTGCGGGCGCGCAACCTGTCGGACGCGGTCAGCAGCGCCACGGGCGCGGCAGTTGGCGGCACCGCCGGGGTCACCGGGTCGATCAGCGTCACCTGGCGCAATGACACCATCCGCGCCGAGGTGATGGACAGCACGCTGGAGGCCAAAGACGCCGTGCTGGTGGAAGCCATCAGCGGCGGCGCGGCGGATTCGCTGGGCGGCGGCAATGAAACCAACCTGACGGATTTCGACGCGCTCTTCGATCAGGTCACGGGCAACATCAGCATCGGCGGCACCGCCGGGGTGGGCGTTTCGGTCGCCGTGATCCGGTCCTGGTCCGACACATCGGCAGAAATCGGCGACGGCAGCGTGGTCGAGGCCCGCAGCACCGGCGACGGCCTGACCACCATGGACCGGACCGAGGCGGGCAGCGACTGGCTGGACCGGGTCACCGCCCATCGCCGTGGCGTCACCGTGCTGGCCGACAACGCGGTCGAGATCGGCACCCTGACGGCCACGGTCGCCATCGGCGGCACGGCGGGCGTGGCGGTGCAGGTCCCGCTGATCTTCATCGAGGACAAGGTCAGCGCCGTTATCGCGGAGGCCGAGGTCTCCAGCGGCGATGACGTGAATGTCCTGGCGGGCAACGCCACGCGGATCACCAGCTTCGTGCTGTCGGGCGGGATCGGCGGCACCGCAGGTGTCGGCGCCTCGACCGAGGTGTTCCGCGTCCGCAAGCTTACCACCGCCGAGATCCGCGATTCGCTCGTGGTGGCCGACCGCGATGTGAACGTCGATGCCGTGACGCCCGATTCGCTGCGCTTCATCTCGGTTGCTGTGGCGGGTGGGCTCTACGCCGGGGTCGCAGGGGTGAACCAGATCGTCATCGCGCGGTCCAACACCGGCGCGCAAATCGGGCGGAACACGCTGGTGCAAAGCGGGCGCGACATCTCGTTGGGCGCCCTGGCCCCGCGCCGAATCCAGCAAAACGCCGTGGGGGCAGCGGGCGGGCTGGTCGGCGCGGCCCCGGTGCTGGTGGTGATGGTTTCCGAAGACAACGTCGTTGCCCAGGCCGAAGACCGCACCACCGCCGTCGACGGCGTGGTGCTGCGGCCCGGGCGCGACGTGAACGTCCACGCCGAAGCGCGGATGATCCCCTTCGGCCGCGATGCACGCCTGCAGGGGCCGCGAGGCGATGGCACCATCGATGTGAACCAGGCGGTGATCGGCGCCGGGGGCGGGCTTGTCGGCGTATCGGTGCAGATGCTCTACACCCACGCCGGGCAGCGCGTGGACTCGCGGTTGGGCCGCGGCACGCTCGTCGACGGCATACCGGGGCGCGATGTGAACGTGACCGCGGTGCAGTCTTATGGTCAGGACATCATGGTTCTGGCCTCCAGTGGCGGTCTTGTGGCTGCGGGCGCGGCCGCCGTGATCACCACAATGCGCAGCCGCGTGCTGGCCGAAATCGACGACGAGGCGATTGTCACGGTCGCGCGCGATGTGAACGTCGAAGCCTTTGGCGAGCGCAACTTCAAGGGCGCGGCGGTCGCGGGCGGGGGCGGGGCGTTCTCGTTCCAGGGCGCCGGGGTGCTGATCACCTATGGCAAGCGCATTGATATCGATATCGACCCCAACGAGTACGAGGATGTCGAAGACGATGACCTGAGCGATCCCGGCGAAGCGGTGGACGAAGCCAGCGACGATCTGCAGGGCGATCCGTTCACCGAGTCCGGCAATGATGACGAGAACGAGAACTACTCCATCGGCCTGCCGGGCGATCCGCTGGTCGACAGTATCTTCGGCGAGGCGCTTTCGGTGCGCCAGTCGTTCAACATGCGCCAGCGTTACCGCGACGACGACATGATCGATTCGATCACCGCGCGGGTCGGCGACAATGCACAGATCAACGCGCGGGATATCGTGCTGGAAGCCCGCGAGGGTGGCGATCTGGACCTCCTGGCGGGTGGTTTGTCCGGCGGCGCCGTGGCGGGGGCGCATGGTGTGGCGCTGATCCGGCGCGGCACCCAGCTTTACACCCGCGTCGGCGCGGGCGCGGTGCTGAATGCGGACCGCGATATCGTGCTCTCGGCCATCGCCGATGTGAACGATGGCGCGCCCGAGGCGATTGCCGGGTCCGCCGGTGCGATTGCGGTCGGCTTTGCCATGTCGGACATCCGCATCGCGCGGGTGATGAAGGTGGAACTGGGCGCCGATGCGCGCCTGACCGCTGCGGGCAACATCACGCTGGAGGCTGAGGAACTGAGCGAGGCGCTTGCCCGCGTGACCGGCGCCGCCATCGGCGCCATCGGCGCCGGTCTGGCCCTGGCCAACGCGTTCCGCGAAAGCGTGATCGAAATCAACCTGGCCCC
>SKMI01000005.1 GCA_007121115.1 Paracoccaceae bacterium
CCTCGATATTTACAACTACAGCGATGACGTCCTGACACCGCGCCTGCGTCAGGAAAAGGCGCGGCTCTGGGATCATTGGGACCGCGGCTGGGAACAGGATCTGCCAAGCGGGATGTTCTGCCAGATCTATTATCCGAAGGTTGGCGACAGTCTGACACCATTGGATGTCTGCCCCCCCGCACTGGTCTTCCGCGGGTCGGAAATGGAAGACGCCGATATTGACGAGCTTGCGGTGCATGCCGAGGTCAGTTGTTCAATCACACCCACCGGCGTGATGACCTGGGCGGTGGACGAAATGGAGTTCAATCCGATCATTCCCACGGTCTCGCCCACGGGCCGCTTTCCGCCAACGGCAACCCGCAGCCAGTTGCGCGCATCGGGGATGACCGAACAGCCACTGGTTCTGAACAGCAGTGGGCGCGAGACGATCTCTGCACAGCTTGGTCCGCTCGGGATCGGCTCGGTGCATGTCGACTGGCGCGGATCCGCGTCGCTCTTCTATGGCGAGAACGGCGATTGGCCGACGAACATCGCGCAGGCTTTGGGCGGTGTTCCCAGTCAATACAGGGAAGCGATCGAGGCGGCGCACCGGGCTGCCGATGAGGCTATGGCTGATTGGAACGGTCGGCTGATGATCCTCGGGCATTCCCTGGGTGGCGGGCTTGCGTCTTGCGCTGCTTTGGCAGCCAAGGCGCATCAGCCGGAACTGGAGGTGAGGTGCAATACCTACAATGCGGCAGGATTACATCAGAACACCGCCGAACGCGCCGAAGCGAGCTTGTCCGATGCCTCGCGCGCGGGGATCAGGGCGCGACAGGTCGCCGGGGATGTCCTGACGGCATTGCAGACCCCGAACCTGATCCCGCTTGTCTCGGATGTGCTGAAATGGGGCGATGTGACCTTGCCGCCGGCGATCCCCGCCGCCTTGCCGACCATCGGGTTTTCCCCTGGCGGCAATCCCAGCATGATGTTCACGCATTGGGAACGTGCACCGGAGGGGAACATCTTGCCCCAGCTTTTTCCGTTGCGCTTTCAAACCCTTGTGGACACGGATTTCGAACAGTTGAACCATGTGTTCAACGCGGCCCGGGCCCCGGATTTCGAGACCTTTGTCAGCAATCTGATTTCAATGCTATTCGAGCAGTTGGGCGACAGCCGTGGCAGGCTCCGAAGCTGGCACCTCCGCGATTTCTACAACGCGCAGTCGCTTGCCGTGACGCAAGCGCAGCGCGCGGCCGGCGCCTTCGTCCAGGAAATCAGCACACCGCCGCCGATCTCGGATGACGATCATTTCAGTCTGGGCAGCAGCCGCTATCTTCGAAATCAGGTCGAACCGTTCTTCAACGGGCTGTTCCGCGACACCATCGGCTTCACCCATATCATGAAGGCGTCGGTCGATTATCACATGTGGGACGCTTGCGCCTATACCTTCCTGCTGGAGCGACGCCGCTGATGCGCAGACACCGTCACCCTGTCGCGGAACAAGCGCCTGAGCGTAGTGCAGAAGGACGACGCGCATGGAGCTGCTGACCGCACTTCCCTTCCAGAAGATCGCTTTCCGGCACTGGGGGCCGGATGATCGTGAAGGGACGGCAGTGATCGCCAAGGGGACTTTCGGGGTCAATCCCGATGGGCAGTTGCACCTTGCGTCCGCGCAGGCGCCGCTGGTCGAAGGCGATGTCTTTCACGGCGATCCGGCGTCCTCGTCGCTCAAGCTGGAACAGGATCTGGCGCCGTTCAAGCCGCGCACGGATGTCACCTTCGCGCTCACGGCACGCGCACCGGGTGGGAACCCCTTGCCCGACTGGCCCGTTTCGGTCGAGATCGCAGGCCGTGCGTTCTACGGCTTTCACGTTCGCGGGCCAAGCGCGTGGCAAAGGCAGCGCGGTATCTGGCGGCTGTCACCGCCCGACCCCGTACACGAAATACCGATCCGGTACGAGCTGGCCTATGGCGGGCAGGCCCCCGAAAGGGACCAGCCGCAGGTCCACCAGTTCAACCCCGCCGGAACAGGCTTTGTGACCGACCATCTGCTTGCAGACGCGACCCAGATCCCGGCCCCGCAGATCGGCGATCTGAGCGAGTTCATGGCCGACGACATTCGCGCGCCGATGACCGTGCATGGTCTGGGACCCATCGCAAAATCCTGGCTGCCAAGACGGGCCGAGGCTGGCACCTTCGACGATCACTGGAAGACCACCCGCCATCCCCGGATGCCGAAGGACTATTCCTTCGCCTTCTGGAATGCGGCGCCGCAGCGCCTGCAGCTCGACCCGCATCTGCGCGGCGGCGAACACATCCTGCTGCGCGGCTTTCACCCCCGGCCGGAACCACAGCGTGTGATACTGCCATTTGCGGAGCTTTATCTGCGCGATGCGGCGGGCGATAACCGGGTCATGTCCCTGACGGATGTGCAGATCGATCTGGAGGCCGAGGATCCGGCGCTGCATCGCGTCGTGCTCGTCTGGCGCGCTTTTCTTGATCTGCCACCAAGGATCGAGACCCTGACGATTGAGACCAAAGCACTCGAGGCCCCCACATGAACCATTCCGCGATCCGTGACACCGGCGGCGTCATCGCCTGCCTTGCACCGGATGTCTGTCTGACACCGGTCGGTCCGAACATGGTTCCGATCCCCTACATGATCATCTCGAAGCTGGACTGGTCGGTGCGCACGGTACCCAAGGTATTGTTTGGTGGGAAGAAAGCTTTCACGATGAACAGCCGGACAAACAAGGTCGCAGGCGATGAACCGGGCACAGGCGGCGGCGTGGCTTCAGGCGTGAACATGGGCTGGTGCCGGCCACAATCGAACAAGCATGATTTTCTGGTGTCCGGCCATCAGGTGATCCAGCACGATTGCATCTACGAAATGAACTGCGCCGGTCCTGAAGGGGCAGGAAACACCGTGGGCAAGATCGTCTATTTCGATTAGGGGGCCCGCCAGGTCGCTGACACAGCCATGACAGGGCCCCGGAACTGATGCGCGCCGTGTCGTTGCCCCTTCGCATGGAACTTCGTAACTTGGCGTGCTTGGCATCCGCGCGCTCGCGCCTGCGTTCCGAACAGCGCCGTGGCGCGGGCCATGCGCGCGAATGTCGCCCATCGCACGATGGTCAGCGCGATGGTGGTGTTTCCCGGCCCACGCCCCAGGATGGCCAGCAGGATCAACCCGGTGCCTTTCGGCATGATCGTGGTCTGGCGATCCTGCCCGGCCCGGCCGCGCTGGTGTTGTCAGCTTGTTTGCGGCCGTCCTCTGGGTGATCCGAAAAGGCTCACGCTCACCAGATCTGCTTTGGCGTGACGGGCGTGGACTCCATGTTCAGCCGACCGGCGCAGCGCAACCGGACCTCCAGCGCATCGGCGAGCGCCTCGGCCTCGTCCAGAACGGCCAGCAGCCGGGTGCGGCCGAAATCCGTCAGCAGCCGCGCCGCCAGAGCCGCCTCGCCCGCATCGAGCAGGATCTCGGCGCTACGCCGCAACTGCGGCGCATCCGCGATCAGCGCGGCCTCATGCGCGCGCCAGTGGTCCCAGACCTCGCGGAACTGCGGCTCGGGCGCCTGAAACGCCAGATGCATCAGCCGCTTGAAGACCTGCACCGCCGACCGTGTCACCTCCACCCCCTGCGGCACATGGGACACGGTGTCGGGGTCCTCGCCCGCCTTGCGGGTGTCCAGGAACCGCGCGCTTTCGCCGCGTTCGAGGTAGCGGTGGCGCCGGTATTCGGCAGGCACCTCGGTCATGCCCAGGAAAAGCGGCACCAGCGGCGCGGTCACCGGCCCCACGGGCGCGTGCCACAGCATCCGCAGTGCGGGATGGGCGGGGTGTTCGAGCGGGACGACTTGGCCATACCCCGCAGTGTCGCCGGTCAGAACCTCGGTCTGGATGGCCCAGAACACATCCTCAAGCGTGATGCCGCCGGGGCGCGCGGCACGCCTGCGCATCTCATCCTCGATCCAGGCGACACCTTCCCAGCGGCCCTTGCCGTCGCCATAGATGCGGTTCACGTCGAACGGGCCGCCTGCGGGGTCATACCAGCCCAGCTCCACCGCAGTGGCGATGAAATGCGGCGGAAAGCGGTAATCCGCATCCGGCTCGGGCGGGATTTCATGGATGTAGCCGGGGCGCGAGGCGCGGATCGCATCCGCGCCCAGCCGCTCGGCCACCCAAAGCCCGCGCCAGCCTGCGAACTCCTGCACCACCCAGCATTCGTCCGGGTCGGCGATCATGTGTGAGTTGCCGCCATAGCTGGAATAGCCATGCTCGGCGATCAGCGCACCGATCAGCTCCACCCCCTCGCGCGCGGTGCGGGCGCGTTCGACGACGATGCGCGCCAGATCGGAATAGTTCGGCCCGCGCTGGTCGGGCGGGGTCATCTTTACCAGTTCCGCGCGCGACGGCGCCCAGATGTCGCGCACCGCCACGCCGTGTTCATTCAGCCCGCCGTTGGTCAGCGGCGCGGGCACGCCCAGATAGTAGCTGTAGTTCACGCGCATCAGCCGCGCGGTCTCGGGCGCCTGGGGGATCTCGCTCAACTCGCCAGGCAGATCGGCCTGCGGGGTCACGCCGACGGTGATTTTGCTGCCCGGTGCATGGCGCTGGCGCGGGGCCAGTTCCAGCCAGTGGCCCGAGGGTTCGTCGCCATAGCCAGCCAGATAGGCGATGTCGTCGGCGGTATGACGGCGCCCGATGTAAAGTCCGTAGCTCATGCGCCGATCCGCTCATCGGCGGCCAGCGGGTAGTGGCACGAAACCGCGCCACCGGTGCGAGCCGGGGCGAGGGCGGGCGCGCGTTTGGCGCAATCGGGGCGCGCGACCGGGCAGCGGGGGTGAAACTCGCAGCCCGGCGGGCGCGCGCTCAGCGCCGGTGTCTCGCCGCCCAGCACGATCCGTTCGCGCCGCGCGGTGGGGTCGGGCTCGGGGTTGGCGGCCATCAGCGCGCGGGTGTAAGGGTGCGCGGGGGTGCTGAGCAGTTGCTCCACCGGGCCGATTTCGACGATCCGGCCCAGATACATCACCGCCACCCGGTCGGCGATGTGGCGCAGGATGTTCAGGTTGTGGGTGATGATCAGCGTGGTCAGCCCGTGGTCGCGCTTGACGCGATTCATCAGGTTCAGGATCTCGCCCTGGATGGACACGTCCAGCCCGGCGGTCGGCTCATCGGCCAGCACCAGCGCCGGGTCAAGCGCCAGCGCGCGCGCCACCCCCACCCGCCGCGCCTGCCCGCCGGAAAGCTGGTGTGGATAGCGATCGAGGAAATCGGGCCCCAGCCCCGCCGCCGCCAGCAGCTCGCGCGCCCGCGCCTTGCGGTCGCCCACCCGCACCCCGTGGATTGCGAAGGGTTCCAGAACCAACTCGCGCACCGTCTTGCGCGGGCTGAGCGAGCCGACCGGGTCCTGAAACATCATCGCCACGCGGCGGCGCACCGCGTGCCAGTCGGGGCGCGCGTGCAGGGGCTGACCGTCAAACCACACCTCGCCGCCCGCCAGCGGCACCAG
>SKMI01000048.1 GCA_007121115.1 Paracoccaceae bacterium
CATGGCCTCGCACCCGGATATGGTGGCGGGCGAGGGCCGCGCCTGCACTGAACTCATGCGCGCCATGAACGGACGGGCGGCCATCAAGACCGGGGCCGAGGCGGTGTTCGTTGCCATCCTGCCCGCCGCGCGGCTGGGCATGGCGCTCAAGATCGTCGACGGCGGCACCCGCGCCTCCGAGGCCGCGATCACCGCGCTGCTGATCCGGGCGGGCGTTCTGGACCCGGCCCATCCGGCAGCACAGGCCCGACTGGGCGGCCCGGTCCGCAACCGCCGCGGGCTGGTCACCGGCGCGGTGCGGGCCGCGCCCGGCTTTCCGGGCTGACCGGCACGGACTTGGGCCTTGCACCCCTGCGCAAGGCCGCAAACGCCAGCGGGCGGCCCTGCAAGAGCCGCCCGCCGCAAAGCTTCGGTGTGCGCTCAGAACCGGTAGCTCACCACCGCCCGGACCGACTGCACATCGCTGCGCAGGTTCACGCTGCCCTCTCGAGTTTCAAACAGGGTGCGCGTTCCGAAGCGGTTGAAGCGGTATTCCAGCTTCAGGCTGATGTTGTCGGTCATCATGGTCTCGATCCCGGCGCCCAGCGCGATGCCGTTGTCCGAGAAGGAATAGTCGCCCGTTCCTTGCGGCACCGGCGCATCACCAAGCGTGGTTGCGAATTCGCCTTTGAACGACGCGCGCGAGTAACCCAGCAGACCGTAGACCAGCGTCGTGTCATTGGGCAGGAACCCGGCGCGCGCCGCGACGGTAGTGATGTGGCGCGGCTTGATGCTGTATTCGAAGGACCCCGGCACGGGCTCCCCATTCGCTGGCCCATTCATGTTGCCATTCAGACCACCGCCGTTGAACAGCCTCCCCACGTCCGAGATGTCGGCAGCCGTGCGGTTGGTGACGTTGGTCATGGTGAAGTCTGCCTGCACGCCAACCACGAAATCGGGGCTGACGGCAAAGTCATACCCGGCTTCAATCCCGAACAGGCCCCCCTGGCCGCCCAGATCAGGCAGTTCGAAGCCCAGCGAGTCGACGCCATCGCCGAAGCGACCACTTGCGTTGTAATTCGTGCTGCCGATGCCCAGCGCGCCGCCGACCCAGGCGCCTTCCCAGGGGGTGCTGTGGGTGGTGACCACCTCGACCGGCGCGGTGGCCATCTTGGCGGCTTCATCCGCAAGGGCGGGGGCTCCGGCGACCATGGCGAGGGCGCAAGCGGAAGCGAACAGACGTGATTGCATGAGACTGGTACTCCAGGTTTCAGGGCGGTCGCTCGGCGATGTCCCGGAGCGACTGCCGGTGTTTTTCCGTGAGCGCAGCCTATCCCAGACGGTTCGCGAACTCGATTTGACTCAGATCAAAAAAGTCTCGAATGGGACATTATATGGCATGAATGCAACAGTTGCATATGCGGCCCGGGATCTGCACACCCGGGTGCGCGCGTCAGCCGTAGTGCGCCACCGGTGTGCCTGCCAATGCCGACATGTTCAGGAGCCCGCGCGCGGTGATCGACGGGGTGACGATATGCGCGCGGTTGCCCATGCCCATCAGGATCGGGCCGACCTCCAGCCCGTCACCACGCATCTTCAGGATGTTGCGCACCCCCGAGGCCGCGTCGGTAGAGGCAAAGACCAGCACATTGGCCGACCCCTCGAACCGGGCGTTGGGAAAGATGCGCTCGCGCAGTTCCGGGTCCAGCGCCACGTCCAGCGTCATCTCGCCCTCATAGGCAAAGCCGGGGTCCAGCGCATCGAGGATCTTCAGCGCGCCGCGCATCCGGCGCCCCGAGGAACTGTCGAGGTTCCCGAACTGCGAATGCGAACAGAGCGCGATTTTCGGCTCCAGCCCGAAGCGGCGCACATGCCGGGCCGCGCCGATCACCACATCGGCGATCTGCTCCGGGCTGGGTTCCGCATGAATCTGCGTGTCGGCGAGGAACAGATTGCCCTCGGGCTGGATGATCAGTGACAGCGCACCCACCGGCAAAAGATCATCTGTGCCAAGTATTTGCGACACGTACTTCAGGTGCCACAGGAACTGTCCGAAAGTGCCGCAGATCAGGCTGTCGGCGTCCTCCAGATGAACCATGATCGCGCCGATGGCGGTGGTGTTGGTGCGCATGACGGCGCGGGCGATGTCCGGGGTCACGCCCCGGCGCTGCATAAGCGTGTGATAGGTTTCCCAGTATTCGCGGTAGCGTGGATCGTTTTCGGGGTTCACCACCTCGAAGTCGCGGCCCGGACGGATCGGCAGCCCGGCGCGTTCACAGCGCATTTCCACCACATCGGGGCGGCCGATCAGGATCGGCACCTCGGTGGTTTCCTCCAGCATGGCACCGGCTGCACGCAGGACGCGCTCGTCTTCGCCCTCGGCGAACACGATCCGGCGCGCGGCGGTGCTGGCGGCCTCGAACACCGGACGCATGATCATGGTGGACTTGAACACCGATCCGTCCAGCGCGCGCTTGTACTCGTCCAGATCGGCGATGGGTCGTGTGGCAACGCCGGACTCCATGGCGGCGCGGGCCACGGCGGTCGCCACCACCCCGGTCAGGCGCGGATCGAAGGGCTTGGGGATCAGATAGTCGCGCCCGAAGGTCATCTGCTCGCCCTTGTAGGCGGCGGCGGCCTCGGCGCTGGTGGTGGCGCGGGCGAGCGCGGCGATGCCTTCGATGCAGCCCAGTTGCATCGCGTCGTTGATATCCGTCGCGCCCACGTCCAGCGCGCCCCGGAATATGAAAGGAAAGCACAGCACATTATTGACCTGGTTCGGAAAATCTGACCGGCCGGTGGCGATGATCGCATCCGGGGCGACGGTGCGCGCGGCCTCGGGGTCGATCTCGGGCCGGGGGTTGGCCAGCGCGAATATGATTGGCGTCGATGCCATTTTTTCAACATCTTCGGGTTTCAGCACGTTCGGCCCCGAAAGCCCCAGGAACAGGTCGGCCCCTGCGATGGTTTCCGACAAGGGGCGGTCCCGGCCCCCTTGGGCAAAAGCGGCCTTCTGCGGGTTCATGTCCACCTCGCGGCCGTGATGCACCAGCCCGTGGATATCATGCAGCCAGATGTTTTCGCGCTTCACGCCCAATTTCACGAGGATATTCAGGCAGGCGATGCCCGCAGCGCCCCCGCCGGTGGAAACAATCCGGATCTCTTCGAATCGCTTGCCCGCCACCAGCAGCGCGTTGGTTGCCGCCGCGCCGACAACGATCGCCGTGCCGTGCTGATCGTCATGGAATACCGGGATGCCCATCCGCTCGCGGCAGAGCTTTTCCACTACAAAACAATCGGGTGCCTTGATGTCTTCAAGGTTGATTGCACCAAAGCTCGGCTCCAGCGCGCAGACGATATCGGCCAGTTTCTCGGGGTCGCTCTCGGCCACCTCGATATCGAAGCAGTCGATATTGGCGAATTTCTTGAACAGGACCGCCTTGCCCTCCATCACCGGCTTGGCGGCCAGCGGGCCGATATTGCCCAGCCCCAGCACGGCGGTGCCGTTGGTGACCACGGCGACCAGATTGCCGCGGGTGGTGTAGCGGCTGGCAAGCTTTGGGTCGGCCTTGATCTCGAGGCAGGCCTCGGCCACGCCGGGGGAATAGGCGCGGGTCAGATCGCGGCCGTTGGCCAACGGCTTGGTGGGGCGCACCTCCAGCTTACCGGGGCGCGGATGCGCGTGATAATACAGCGCCGCCTGCCGTGCGGCGTCCTGACGTTCGTCGCTCATGGCATCGCTCCCCTGACCTCCCCTGAACCGGACGCGGAGTATTGTGGCAACGCAGCGGCTTGGCAAGATGCGGCGGGTGCGCTGCGGGAAAGACCCTGCGCGGCGCTTGCGTCCGGCGGGGCGGCGGCGCAAACTCGGTCCGGTCACGAAAGCCGGAGGTCGCATGTCCCTGCTCGATGCCGCGCGTCAGGTGCGCGAGAACGCGCACGCCCCTTATTCGAACTTCAAGGTCGGCGCCGCGATCCGGGTCGAATCGGGTGCGGTCTACACCGGCTGCAATGTTGAAAATCTGGCCTATCCGCAGGGCACCTGCGCCGAGGCCGGGGCGATTGCCGCGATGTGCGCGGCCGGCGACTACCGGATCGCCGAGGTCGCCGTGATCGCCGATGCGCCGGATCCGGTGCCCCCCTGCGGTGGCTGCCGTCAGAAGCTGATGGAATTCGCGAGCCCCGAGGTGCGTGTGACCATGGCCACCACCGACGGCGCCACCCGCACCGTGACCCTGGGCGAGTTGCTGCCCGGCGCCTTCACGCCCGACCACATGAGCCGCACATGACCCCGGCCACGGTGATCCAGGCGGTGATCGACGGGGTGGCCGCACCTGAGGATCTGCGCGCCTTCGCGCGCGGCATTGCCGATGGCTCGGTTTCGGACGCGCAGTGCGGCGCCTTTGCCATGGCCGTGAAGCTGCGCGGGCTGGACGCCCCCGCCCGCACCGCCCTTACCGAAGGGATGCGCGATTCGGGCGACGTGCTGGCCTGGGACCTGCCCGGCGCGGTGGTGGACAAGCATTCGACGGGGGGTGTGGGCGACTGCATCAGCCTGCCCCTGGCGCCTGCGCTGGCGGCATGCGGGGTGTTCGTGCCCATGGTCTCGGGGCGCGGGCTGGGCCACACGGGCGGCACGCTGGACAAGCTGGAGGCGATCCCGGGCTACACCGTCGCCCAGCCCGAGGACCGGTTTCGCGCCATCGTGGCCGATGTCGGCTGCGCCATCGTCGGTGCGGGAGGCAATATCGCGCCCGCCGACAAGCGGCTTTATGCTGTGCGCGATGTGACGGCGTCGGTGGAGTCGGTTGACCTGATTACCGCCTCGATCCTGTCCAAGAAGCTGGCGGCGGGGCTGCAGGCGCTGGTGATGGACGTCAAGGTCGGCTCGGGCGCCTTCCTGCCGGGGGTGGCGCAGGCGCAGACACTGGCGCGCTCGCTGGTGGACACGGCGAACGGGGCGGGGTGCCGCACATCGGCGCTGATCACCGGCATGGACGCGCCGCTGGGCGGCATGGGTGGCAACGCACTGGAGGTGGCCGAGGCCATGCGGCTTCTGACCGGCGCGCGGGTGCAGCCGGACCTGTGGGACCTGACCTGCGCGCTGGGGGGCGAGGCGCTGGCGTTGGTCGGCGTGGACGGCGGCGCCGAGCGGGTTGCCGAAGCGCTGCGCTCTGGTGCGGCGGCAGAGCGATTCGGGCGGATGGTGGCAGCGCAGGGCGGGCCGGTGGATTTCGTGGAACGCTGGGCGGATCACCTGCCCGTGGCGCCGGTGCAGGTGGACGTGTTCGCCGACAGCCCCGGCACTCTGGCGGCCATCGACACCCGTGCCGTGGGGTTGGCGGTGGTGGCCATGGGCGGCGGGCGGCGGCGCGAGGGCGATGTTATCGACCCCCGCATAGGCTTCACAGACATGGCCGCGCCGGGGGCAACGGTGGGCCCGGACGCGCCGCTGGCGCGCATCCACGCAGCCGATGAGGCCAGCGC
>SKMI01000120.1 GCA_007121115.1 Paracoccaceae bacterium
ACATGACGAACCGAAGCAAACGCGACGCAGCACGAAATTGCGCAATCACAACATGAACATGCACTGCACAGGATACAGTCTAAGCAACTGAAACACCGACCAAATCGCTACCATCCATCATCGGTGCGACACTCAGGGCAAAGGCCCCGGTGGCATCTGTCACGCGATCTTCTGTCAGCACCTTGTCGGCCACTTGTCCGTTCCGTTCCCGTCCTGTGCCGCGTGCTCCGGCGCGATTGCGCCGGTGTGGCGGCTCGATGGTGGGCTCTTGCCTAACATCGAGCCGCGCAAAGGCAAGGGCGGCTCCGTCACACCCGCATCGAAACATGGGCCGAACGAACCAAGGCAACGTCTGCCGGGGTGGAGGGCGTGATGAGGGGCAACCGGATCAGCGCGCCTGTGGGGGCGGCGGCGACCCGCTCAGGGCATCACCGATCCATTGCAGCACCGAGCCCCCGCGCAGGTGGGGCGCGCTGGTCCGGGGCAGGCCGCCCAGATGATCCAGCCGCCCGCGCAGGGAACTGCGGCCGTAATCATAAAGCCAGAAGGACAGCGCCATCAGGACGGGCATGTCGACGCCGCGCTCCGCCTCGATCACCTCGCAGCCATCGCCGAACGGCCGGACCGACAGCGTTACCTCGGAAACGACCCCGGGTTCCAGCGGAATGTCCCCGGGAATCGACTCCAGCCTCTGCTCCAGCGCCCCCTCGGACAGGATCCGGACGAAAATGTCCGGGCGGCGCGGGCCGATGAACGCGGCGCAATGGGACGGTTCCAGCCGCTCCCCCATGCACTTCTCCCAAGGCTGCCGGAGCCAGACCGGAAACCAGCCATCGGCGTCGGCTTCACCGGTCATCCGCAGCGTCGATGCCCGCAGCGGCGCGTGGCGCAAGGCCTGAAAGGCCATGCGTGCGGGCAGCGCCGCGCGCACGCGCCAACGCGCCCGCAACCGCACCACCGGCGGCGCCAACGCCAGCAGGTTCAGCGCCTGACTGAGAAACGCCCAGACCAGCAGCGACACCATGAACACCACCCCGCCACCACCGATTATGACAAACACCAGTTGCCGTTCGCTCAGCGGCCGGTAGCGCGCAAGCCACGCGTCCAGCAGCGGCACGGCCACCGCCAGCACGCCGATGATGATCGCCAGCGCGACGGGCTCGTGCCACTGCGACGGAAAGCTGACCAGCAGCACCAGCAGGATCACCGGCCACGCCAGCAGCACCCATGCGTCCCAGCCCGTGGGCACCAGCCCCGCGCCGCTGGCCAGCATGGGCGGCATCCAGATCACCCAGGGGCAGGATCAGGCACAAGAGCGCCAGGCGGCGCAAGGACCAGAGCGTTGACAGCGCAAGTGATAGCGATCCGGACATGGGGGCCTTGCAAAACGATGACGCGGCAATCCCGGACTATTTCCCCGGGAATGCGGCACCCTCGTGTCGCGGTTGGCGCGGAAAACGGGCGATGCGGTCAGCCCGCCGCGCGGTCCGTCTCGGACTCGGCCTCGGCCTCGCGATCGGCATCGGCCTGCTGCGTCGACCACTCGACCGCCGCCTCGACCGCCACGACCGAGCTTGTGGGCAACACGCCCAGGTAACTGTCGGTCTCGGACGCGGGTGTCGAGGCGCGCTGGGTCATGCGGTAGAGGGCGTAGAGCGCGATGGCGGCAAAGGTCGCGCCCAGCACCAGCCAGAACGCGTAGGCGCCAAAGACCTGCATCGCCCAGCCGGTCACAAGCGGACCCGTGATCGCCCCCAGCCCGAAGGTGAATACCAACCCGCCCGAAGCTGCGGGCATGTCCTCGGTGTCCAGCGCGTCGTTGGTATAGGCCAGGAACAGGGCATAGAGCGGCGTGGTCACCCCCCCGGCGAAAAAGGCCGAGACCATGAGGAACATCATCCCGCCTTCGGTCGCCCAGCCCAGCCCGCAAAAACTCGCGCCCACCACCGAGGCGCCGAGGATCAGCTTGCGCCGGTCCAACCGGTCGGACAGCCAGCCGATGGGGTATTGCAGCACCAGCGCACCCGCGAACAGCATGGCGATGAACAGCGCCACCTGCCCCGCCGCCATGCCGATCTGCGTGCCGAAAACCGCGCCCATGCCCGATTGCGTGGCATAGATGCTGCCCAGCAGGAAGATCCCCACCGTGCCCAGCGGCGAGCCGGTGAACAGCCGCCGCAACGGCATGGCGCGCGTCACTTCGGCCGCGGGCACCGGCGTGGCCGACAGCAGCATCGGGCCAAAGGCGACGGACACCAGGATCGAGGCCGCGATAAACAGCGTCGCATCCGCCGCATCGCCCAGCGTCAGCAGCCCCTGCGCGCCGATGATCCCCAGCGTCTGCGCGATCATGTAGGCCGACAGCACCTTGCCCCGGGTTTCATTGGTGGCGGCGTTGTTCAGCCAGCTTTCGGCGGCGACATAGACGCCGGAGATGCAGAACCCGATCAGCACCCGCAGGATGGTCCAGGCCCAGGGCTCGGTCAGCAGCGGGTAGGCGATCAGCGCCGCCGACATGAAACTGCCCAGCGCCGCAAAGACCCGGACATGTCCGACCCGGCGGATCATCAGCGGCGTGATCCGCGCGCCCGACAGGAAGCCCACGAAATAGGCCGAGGTGACGATTGCCAGTTCGGCAGCCGAAAACCCCTCGACCCCGCCGCGCAGGCCGATCAGGGTGAAATGCATCCCGTTGCCCAGCATGATCAGCAACGTGCCCAGCAAGATGGGCCAGACCCGTGCCATAACCGCTATCATGATGCCTGTGCGTCCTGTTCTGTCATCGCCGCCACACCAACCAAGGATACACGGCGCTTGCTGCGCTTGCATCCCGCCCACGCCGCATTGCAGCATATTAGCGACACGGACTATCCGACACGCCTTTGGATAACGCATAACATAACCGCGCGAGGCGTCGAGACGGGAGCGAGCAAGGTCACTCCAGGGTCAGACCGCGCGCATTGTGCCACTTTATGCGGCACGAAAGCATTGACACCCTTGCCGCAATTGTTTCAGCTTTGCCCACTTCGGGATCTGGCACAGTTGGCTTGATCCCGACCACGGCCCGGGGTTCTCTGGGACGAATGATATGCGACAACAGGAGTAGGCTATGACCAAGTTCTGGATGGCTGCAGCAGCCACAACCGCGCTGGTAGCGGGATCGGCTGCGTATGCGCAGGATCAGACCTTCATCTCGATCGGAACCGGCGGTGTCACCGGCGTTTACTACCCGGCGGGCGGCGCGATCTGCCGTCTGGTCAACCGCGACCGGGCCGAGCACGGGATCCGCTGCGGCGTCGAATCCACCGGCGGATCGATCTTCAACCTCAATGCGCTGCGTGACGGCGAGCTGGAATTCGGCATCGTCCAGTCCGACTGGCAGTTCCATTCCTTCAACGGAACCTCGCAGTTCGAAGAGCAGGGTCCGCATGAAGAGCTGCGCGCCATCTTCTCGCTGCACCCGGAGCCCTTCACCGTAGTGGCGCGGGCAGATGCCGACATCACCACATTCGAAGATCTGGAAGGCAAGCGCGTGAACATCGGCAACCCCGGTTCCGGCCAGCGCGCCACCATGGATGTGGTGATGGAGGCCATGGGCTGGACCACCGATGTCTTCAGCCAGGCGACCGAACTGCCGCCGGGCGAACAGGCGCTGGCGCTGTGTGACAACAACGTCGATGCCATCGTCTACACCGTCGGCCACCCCTCGGGTGCGATCCAGGAGGCGACCACCGCCTGCGATACCGTGCTGGTGAACGTGGATAACGACGCGATCCGTGCGCTTGTGGATGACCGTGATTACTACCGCATGGCCACCATCCCCGGCGGCATGTATCGCGGCACCGACGCGGACGTGACCACCTTCGGTGTCGGCGCGACCTTTGTCAGCAGCACTGATGTTTCGGACGATGTGGCCTATGCCGTGACCCGCGGGGTCATGGAGGACCTGGACACCTTCAAGGGCCTGCATCCGGCGCTGGAAATCCTCGAGGCCCAGACAATGGTGACCGACGGCAACTCGGCACCGCTGCATCCGGGCGCCGAGCGCTACTACCGCGAGGCCGGGCTGCTGGAGTGATGCGCAGCCGCTTCTGACAGCAACTGACCGGCGGTGCGCCCATGCGGCGCGCCGCCTTTTCTTGTCAAAAGGCGCCCGACCCCGGCCAGATGGCACAGGGGCATAAGGGCCGGACCGGAACAGGGGACAGCAGATGGCCGAACAGGGTAAGCCCCAGGGCGGGTCGGACGGCAAACCGTCGGGCAAGGCGCAGACCGACGCGCAGGGCAAGGCATTCAGCGACGACGAGCTTCAGGACCTGCTGGCCAGCTCGGACACCGGCGGGCGGGCGCCCACCAACCGCTATGTCGCCTTCCTGATCGCCGGTGTGGCGCTGTTCTGGTCGATCTTCCAGATCTGGATCGCCGATCCGCAATTCGCGCTGGCGCAGTATATCCCCGGCGTGCGCATCATCGGCCCGGACCAGACCCGGCCCATGCATCTGGCGCTGGCGCTGTTCCTGGCCTTCCTGGTGTTCCCGGCGTTCAAGAACAGTCCGCGGAAATACGTCCCGCTCTATGACTGGATCCTGGCCATCGTCGCCTTTGGCGTGGCCTTCTACATCTTCTGGAACGCGCGCGAACTGGCCAGCACGGCGCGGGCCGGGCGGCCGACGCAGGAACAGATTTATGTCGGCATCGTCGGCGTTGTGCTGCTGCTCGAAGCCTCGCGCCGCGCGTTGGGACCGGCGCTGACCATCGTCGGCAGCGTGTTCCTGGCCTACAGCTTTTTCGGCCAGGGCTGGCTGATCCCGGAACTGATCGAGCACTCGGGCCGGTCGTTCAACGGGATCGTCAACACGCAGTGGCTGTCCACCGAAGGGGTGTTCGGCATCCCGCTGGGGGTGTCCACGGCCTTTGTCTTCCTGTTCGTGCTGTTCGGCGCGCTCCTCGACAAGGCGGGCGCGGGCAACTACTTTATCAAGCTGGCGTTTGCCGGGCTGGGGCACCTGCGCGGCGGCCCGGCCAAGGCCGCCGTCGTGGGCTCGGGGGCGACCGGGCTGATCTCGGGCTCGTCCATCGCCAATGTGGTGACCACCGGCACCTTCACCATCCCGCTGATGAAGCGCGTGGGCTTTTCCTCTGAAAAGGCCGGCGCGGTCGAGGTGTCTTCCTCGGTCAACGGGCAGATCATGCCGCCGGTGATGGGCGCCGCCGCCTTCCTGATGGTGGAGTTCGTCGGCATTTCCTATCTGGACGTGATCAAGCACGCCTTCATCCCGGCGGTAATCAGCTACATCGCGCTGATCTACATCGTCCATCTGGAAGCGCTGAAGAACAACATGAAGGCGCTGGGCGAATCCAAGTCGCTGTTGCAGATGTTCCTTAAGGTCGCCATCGGCTTCGTGG
>SKMI01000138.1 GCA_007121115.1 Paracoccaceae bacterium
CTGACGGCACGCCGCCGCCCCCGCGAAAACAGGGGTTCGACTGGCGCGCGGCCGCCGTGCCCGGGGCGATCAGCACTGCCTCCACCGTGCTGGTCTTTGCGGCACTGACGTGGCTCGTAACCTCGGCCGATCAGTGGCCGCGCATCCGGTTGCAGTTCTTCAACTGGGATCACATGGTCGCTTCGGCCCCGCGGGTGGCTTACGGGTTCCTGACCAACATGCAGGTATGGCTGATCGCGCTGGCCTGTATCGGGGTCTGGGCGCTGGTGCTGGCGGTGATCCGGTCGCTGCGGGGGCCGGTTTTCGCGCCGCTGCGGATCATGGTGGTGATCTACATCGACATCTTCCGCGGCCTGCCCGCGCTTCTGCTGGTGATCCTCTTCGGCTTTGGCATCCCGGCGTTGCAGATACCGGGGCTGCCCAACTCGGGGCTGTTCTGGGGCGGGGTAGCGATGGTGCTGAGCTATTCGGCCTATGTCTGCGAGATCTACCGCTCCGGCATCGACGCGGTGCACGAAGGCCAGCGCGCCGCCGCCCGCGCGCTGGGGCTGAGCGAATGGCAGACGCTGATCTATTGCGTGCTGCCGCAGGCGCTGCGCAACGTGCTGCCCGCGCTGATGAACATCGTGGTGGCGCTGCAGAAGGACGTGGCGCTCTTGTCGGTGATCGGGGTGCGCGACGCCGTGCGCGAGGCGCAGATCTACACCGCCACCACCTTCAACTATTCGCCGCTGATCGTTGCCGCCGGGCTGTTCCTGCTGGCCACCATCCCCATGGCGCGACTGGCCGACTGGGTGAACCGGCGCGACCGCGCGCGACGGTTGCAGATCGCGGACTGAGTTGATGGCGGCGATCACCGTTCAGGGGCTGACCAAGTATTTCGGCCAGACGCTGGTGCTGGATCGGGTGGACCTTGATGTGGCCGATGGCGAGGTGGTGTGCCTGATCGGCGCCTCGGGGTCGGGCAAGTCGACGCTCCTGCGCTGCATCAACCGGCTGGTAGAGCCTGATCACGGCACCATCGCGCTGGACGGCGTGCCGGTGAGCGACCCGCGCTTCGGGCGGACGGGGTTGCAGAAGCGCATCGGGATTGTCTTCCAGTCCTACAACCTGTTTCCGCACATGCGGGTGATCGACAACATCACGCTGGCGCCCCGCCGCGTGCATGGCGAGCGCCGCCGGGCCGCCGAGGCGCGGGCCGCCGACACGCTGGCGCTTTTCGGCATGGCGGACTTCGCCCAGAGCTACCCCGAGCAACTCTCGGGCGGGCAGCAGCAGCGCGTGGCGATCGTCCGGGCGTTGATGACCAAACCGGACGTGCTGTTGCTGGACGAGGTGACGGCGGCGCTGGACCCGGAACTGGTGGGCGAGGTGCTGCGCATCATCGCCGGGCTGCGCGACACCGGGATCACCATGGTGATCGTCACCCACGAGATGGGGTTCGCCCGCGCCGTCGCCGACCGGGTGTGTTTCCTGCACGGCGGGCGCATTCTGGAGGACGGCCCGCCCGAGGCGCTGTTTTCGACCCCGCAGCACCCGCGCACGCAGGCGTTTCTGGAACGGATCGTGGAATCGGGGCGCTTGTAGGCGCGGCCCTCATCGCTTTCGTCAGAGGTTGGCAAGCAGCACAGGTCTCGGGAACGACAAACCTGAAGGTGCGGGTCTGTTGCACCGCTCACCCGCCTTCGACGATCAGGAACACCCGACCGCCGTCCGCCCCGGCGCGGATGGCGTGGGGCTGGTCGGCGCGGTAGCGGGCGGTGTCGCCGGGTCCCAGCGCCCGCGCCTCGGCGCCCGCGCTGACCTCGACCGCGCCCTCCAGCACGGTCAGATGCTCGCGCGCGCCCGCGCCATGCGGGTCGCTCTCCAGCGCGCCGCCGGGGCCGAAGGCGATGTCATAGACCTCGCGCGCGCCCACTTCCTCGGGCGCGGACAGGATGGTGATGCGGCAGCCCCGGCCCAGCCCGGCGATGCGTGGCGCCTGCGCGGCGGTCACCACCTCGATCCCGGCGCTGTCCTCAGCATCCAGAAGCCCGGCGAAATCCACCTGCAGCGCGCGCGTCAGGTTCCACAGCGTCGCCACCGTGGGCGAGGATTCGCCGCGCTCGATCTGGCTGACCATCGACCGGCTGACCCCCGACAGCCGCGCAACCGCGTCGAGCGACAGCCCCTGCCGCTGGCGCGCCGCCTTCAGGCGCGCGGGCAGGCGATGCAGCGGATCATTGGGGGCGGACATGAGCGGCAGTCATGCGCAGGGCGTGGCCCAAGTCAACTGCGCACCGCCCGATTGGCGGCGGCTTCCTGTCGGCTGCGCAGCCAGTTCACCCCCAGCACGACAATCAGCACCAGCGCGCCCGCTGCCTCGACCCGCAGATCGGGCCAGAACAGCGCGATGATCGCCGGGATCGCCACGATCCGCGACAGGTTGTCCATGCGCCCGAACAGCCAGCCCTCGATTGCAGCGGCGAAGGCCGCCAGCCCCAGGATCGCCGTGAACCCGGTCCACAGCACGATCGGCACCGGCCCGCCGAGGATGATCTCGGGGTTGAAGACCATGAAGGCGGGGATCAGATAAAGGCCCTTGGCGAATTTCCACGCCTGCACGCTGGTTTCCATGGGCTTGGCGCCCGCCACCGCCGCCCCGGCAAAGCCCGCGAGCGCCACGGGCGGGGTCACGTTGCTGTCCTGCGAATACCAGAACACCACCAGATGCGCGATCAGCAGCGGAATGCCGAATTCGGTGTGCAGCGCCGGGCCCACCAGCACGATCAGCACGATGTAGCTGGCCGTCACCGGCAGCCCCAGGCCGAGGATCAGCGAGGCCAGCAGCACCAGCAGGAGGGCGATGACCAGGTTGCCGCCCGACAGCGCCACCATCATCGACGAGAACTTCAGCCCCAGTCCGGTCAGCCCCACCACGCCGACGATGATCCCCGCCACCGCGCAGGCCACCGACACCGCCACCGCGTTGCGCGCGCCCAGTTCCAGCGATTCGAAGATCATCCGCACCCCGCGCCAGACCGACGCCTGCATCCGCGCGCCCGTCAGTGGCCCCCCGGTCCAGAGCGTCCAGGCCCCGCGCAGCCCGGCCACGCCGATCACCGAGATGATCGCCCAGAACCCCACCCGCATGGGCGAGATGTTGTTGACCAGCAGCCAGACCAGCACCAAGAGCGGCACGATGAATTGCCACCCCGCCGCCAGCACCTGCCGCACCACGGGCAGTTCGGCCGCGGACATGCCCTGCATCCCCTGCTTGCGCGCGACGATGTGGACGAACAGGTACACGGTGCCCAGATACAGCACCGCCGGGAAGATCGAGACCATGACGATCTCGATATACGGCAGGCGGGTGTATTCCGAGATCAGGAAGGCACCGGCGCCCATCAGCGGCGGCGTGATCTGCCCGCCGGTGGAGGCCGCGGCCTCGATCCCCCCGGCCTGTTTCGGCTTGTAGCCCAGCCGCTTCATCAGCGGGATGGTGAAAGCCCCGGTGGTCACCACATTGGCGATGGCGGAGCCGGAAATCGACCCCATGCCCGCGCTGGCGATCACCGCCGCCTTGGCCGGTCCGCCCGGCTTGCGGCCCGTTGCGGCAAAGGCGAGGTCGATGAAGAACTTGCCCGCGCCGGTCTTTTCCAGAAACGCGCCGAACAGCACGAACATGAAGACGAAGGTCGCCGCCACACCCAACGGCAGGCCGAAGATCCCCTCCTGGCCCAGATAAAGCTGCCCCACCAGTCGGTCCGTGTTGGCGCCCCGGTGCGACAGGATGCCGGGCATCCATTCGCCCAGGGCAGGTAGCGCCCCCCGCGCGCCCGCCAGCGCATAGAGGATGGCGATGCCGCCGATGATGGTCATGCCCAGCCCCACGGCGCGGCGGCTGGCTTCCAGCACCGCGACGGTGCAGACGATGCCCATGATGATATCGGTCTGCGTCCACCATCCGGCCCGGTCTATGATCGCGTCCAGGTTCCAGATGATGTAGACCCCGCTCAGGAAACCGGCGGCCACGAAGCCCGTGTCGATCACCCAGCCCAGCGCGCCGCGCGGGCGGTTCTGGCCGAACACCGGATAGATCAGGAAAGCCAGCACCAGCACGAAGCCCAGATGCGCGGGGCGCTGGATGAACAGCCCCAGCGGCTGGATACCGGCCGTGTAAAGCTGAAACAGCGACATGGTGACCGCGACCGCCGTGATCAGCCACAGCACCACGCGCGGCTGCTGCGCATCGGCGGAGCCCAGGTTTCCGGGGACCACGCCGCCCTCTATCCGGTCGGCGGCAACCGTATCGGTGGGCATCACCGGAGTTTGTGCGGGTTGATCGGAGTTCGGCGAATCGCTCTGGGGGGACCGGGTCATCGTGTCAGCCTGTCATCCATCCGCGGGGGTAGGTCCGGGTGTTCAGTCCAAAGGGGTCAGGGTCAGCACCAGCCGCGCGCGGGGCGGCAGCGCGGTCTCGGTGCCATCCGCTGAGCGCAGGCGGTGGCCCACCGCGTCCCCGCCCGTGCGCAGCACCAGCCGGTTGCGGGGAAGCGCCATGTCGATCCCCTCGATCCAGTAGCCGCCGCCGGGGGCGGAAACCAGCGAGCCGCGCTCCGGGTGCATCCCCAGCCCGGCGGCGAAATCATGCAGGAAGCTGCGCGTCAGCACCAGTTGTCCGCCCCGGTTTTCGAAACAATCGGCCACGGGGCCGCCCGTGACCGAATGCGCCCAGTGCAGGCAAAGCGCCTGGCGCTCGGGCATGGGCAACGCTGCGACGGATCCATCCGGCCCGTCAACGTTCAGGGTGCCCGCCGCGATGTGACCCGCGCCCGAGATCAGCGCAAACGCAAAAAGGGCGGGCACCATGGCCCGCCCCGCACGCCGGAGTGTCACTCCCTCTGATGGTCCTGCACCTCGGCACCGACTTCGTCCAGGTAGCGCAGCGCGCCGGGGTGGAACGGGATCGGCGTGGAGGCAACCGAGAATTCCACCGTGGTGTCATTCGCCGCCGGGTGGATGGCGATCAGCTCGTCCACATTCTCGTAGATCGCGCGGACGATGTTGTAGACCAGATCCTCGTCCATGTCTTCATGCGCGATCATGACGTTAGGCGTGGAGATCGTCAGCACATCCTCGTCCTGCCCGTCATAGGTGCCCGCCCGCAGGGTGTAGGCGGCAAAGGTCGGCTCCACCGCGATCGCGTTGGCGATCTCTTCCTCGGACATCGGAATGATGCGGATATCGCGGGTGGTGGCCAGGTTCATGATCGAACTGGTCGGCGGGCCGACGCTCCAGAACCCGGCGGCGATATCGCCATCGCGCAGCGCATCCGCGGTTTCGTTGAAGTTCAGCCGCTCGGGCGTGAAGTCGTCATAGGTGATGCCGTTGGCTTCCAGCAGCGTCTGGGCGCTCACCTCGGTGCCTGAGCCCGGCGCGCCCACCGAAACACGCTGCCCGCGCAGGTCGGCGATGCTTTCGATGCCGCTGTCGGCCAGCGTGACGATCTGCACCGCGTTCGGATAGATCGACATCAGCGCGCGGATCTCGTCCACCTGACGGCCCTCGAAGGCGCCTTCGCCGTGGAACGCCTGATAGACGGTGTCGGCCAGCGCCAGCGCCAGATCGCTGTCCATGCGCGAGACCAGCGCCACGTTTTCGACCGAGGCGCCGGTGACTTCGGCGCTGCCGGTGGCGCCGTCAACGTGGCGGTTGATCACTTCGCCCACGCCACCGCCATAGGGGAAATACACGCCGCCGGTGCCGCCGGTGGCGATCGACAGGTCCTGCGCCTGCACGGGCGCGGCCAGAAGCGCTGCCGCCGTGGCGAGCGCCGCAAATCTGTAGGTCATTGATATCCTCCCAGTGGATTCGGGTCTCTTGGATTCCGATTTTGGGCCGCGCGGCCACCTTGGTGCGACCTGCGCGCGCCGAAGCGGAGACTAGCGAGGGGCCGTTTCTTGCGCAACAGATTTAGCGGCGCCTCTCGCGCGGGGCTTACAGGCATCGCGTCCGGGCTTCGCGCTTGCTCCTTGGCGGCATCTTCCCTAAACACGGGCGCGAACAAGCGAAGGGAGGCGCCATGCGTCGCGTCGTCATCACCGGGCTGGGCGTGGTCTCGCCCATCGGCAACACCGCCGCCGAGGTCAGCGAGAGCCTGCGCGCGGGGCGGTCGGGGATCGTCTTTGCCCCCGAATACGCCGAACACGGCTTCCGTAGCCAGGTCCACGGCCAGCCGCAGATCACGCTCGAGGACCACATCGACAAGCGCAACCTGCGCTTCATGGGCGCGGGGGCGGCCTATAACTTCATCGCCATGGAGCAGGCCATCGCAGACGCCGGGCTCGAACCCGGGGACGTCTCGAACCCGCGTACCGGGCTGGTGGTGGGCTCGGGCGGGCCGTCCACGGCGAACCTGTTTTCCGCGCACAAGATCGTGGTGGAGAAGGGCAGCCCCAAGCGGATGGGTCCGTTCATGGTCACGCGCTGCATGTCGTCCACGAACTCGGCGTGCCTGGCCACGCCGTTCAGGATCAAGGGCGTGAACTACTCCATCACCTCGGCCTGTTCCACATCGGCCCATTGCATTGGCAACGCCGCCGAACTGATCGCGATGGGCAAGCAGGACATCATCTTCGCCGGCGGCGGCGAGGAACTGGACTGGACGCTCTCGTGTCTCTTCGACGCCATGGGCGCCATGTCCTCGAAATACAACGACGCGCCGGAAACCGCCTCGCGCCCCTTCGACGCCTCGCGCGACGGGTTCGTCATCGGCGGCGGCGGCGGCGTGCTGGTGATGGAGGAACTGGAGCACGCCAAAGCCCGCGGCGCGAAGATCTACGCCGAACTGACCGGCTACGGCGCCACTTCGGACGGGCATGACATGGTCGCGCCCTCGGGCGAGGGGGGCGAACGCTCCATGCGGCTGGCGCTGGACACCCTGCCCGAGGGGCGGCAAATCAGCTACATCAACGCCCACGGCACCTCCACTCCCGCAGGCGACGTGACCGAGGTCGATGCCGTGCGCCGCATCTTCGGCGAGGGCAACGTGCCGCCCATCGCCTCCACCAAGTCGCTCACCGGGCATTCCCTGGGCGCGACCGGCGTGCACGAGGCGATCTATTCGCTCCTGATGATGCAGGGCGGGTTCATCGCCGCCTCAGCCAATGTGACCGAGCTTGACCCCGACATCCGCCCCGGCGAAGTGGCCACCGAAATGCGCGATGGCGTGGAGTTCGACAGCGTGCTGTCGAACAGCTTCGGCTTCGGCGGCACCAACGCCACGCTGGTCATGAGCCGGTTCGACGGCTGAGCAAAGGGGGCACGGCCATGGCCGATCTGATGCGCGGCAAACGCGGCCTGGTGATGGGTGTGGCCAACGAACGCTCCATCGCCTGGGGCATCGCGCAGGTCCTCGCCGCCGAGGGCGCGGAGCTTGCGTTCACCCATCAGGGCGCGGCGTTCGGCAAACGCCTGGCACCGCTCGCGGAAAGCGTGGGCTCGGACCTGCTGCTCGATGTGGACGTGTCCGACGATACCGCCATGGACGCCGCCTTCGCCACCCTAGCCGAGCGCTGGGGCAAGCTCGATTTCCTGGTCCACGCCATCGCGTTTTCCGACAAGTCCGAACTGACCGGCCGCTTCATCCACACCAGCCGCGCCAATTTCGCCAATTCGCTGGAGATTTCCTGCTACAGCTTCATCGATGCCGCGCGCCGGGCCTCGGAACTCATGCCCGATGGCGGCGCGCTGCTGACCGTGACCTTTCAGGGCTCGAACAAGGTCACGCCCTTCTACAACGTCATGGGCGTGGCCAAGGCGGCGCTGGAATCGGCGGTGCGTTACCTCGCCAATGACCTCGGCCCGCAGGGCATCCGCGTGAACGCGCTCAGCCCGGGGCCCATGAAGACACTCGCGGGCGCGGCCATCGGCGGCGCGCGCAAGACCTACCGCCATGCCGAGGAAAACGCGCCCCTGCGCACCAATGCTGCTCTCGACGCCATTGGCGGCACGGCAGCCTGGCTCGCCTCGGACTATGGCCGCCACACCACCGGCGAGATCGTGCATGTGGACGGCGGCTATCACGTCATGGGCATGCCGCAGGTGGGCAACATCTGACCGGCGCGCCATCCCGCCTGCCGCTTCATCTTGCCAAAAATACCCAAGAAAAGGCCGGAAACGGAGCGCCCCGTTTCCGGCCCTGGCGCCGCATCGGCCAGTCGTTCGTAATCACCCGCCGCCTTATTCGGCGGCCTGCCGCTGGGCCAGAATCTCTTGCAGGTAGCCTTCCAGCTCGTCTCGCAGGTCATCCCGTGCGAGCCCGAAGGCGAGCGTTGCCTGCAGGAACCCGGCCTTCGACCCGCAGTCGAAGCGCTGGCCGTCGAAGCGGTAGCCATAGACGTTGTTGGTGGCCGCGATCTGGGCGGCGATGGCATCGGTCAATTGGATCTCGCCGCCCGCGCCGGGGGTGGCGGTGTCCAGGTTGCGCATCACCTCGGGCGACAGGATGTAGCGGCCGATCACCGCCAGGTTCGACGGCTCGGTGCCCGGCGCTGGCTTTTCCACCATCCCCTTGACCGGCAGGACCGAGCGGATCGCCGGGTGCACGTCCAGCACGCCGTAGGCGCTGACCTTGTCGCGCGGGACCTCCATCGCCGCGACCATGCTGCCGCCGGTGTCGGCGTAGGCTTCGACCATCTGCTGCAGACACGGCTTTTCGGCGGCGATCACGTCATCGGGCAGCAGCACGGCGAAGGGCTCATCCCCGATCAACTGCCGCGCGCACCAGACCGCGTGACCCAGCCCCAGCGCCTGATGCTGGCGCACATAGGCGATGGCGCCCGAATCCATGTTGGTCGCTTCCAGCGTTTCCAGAAGCGCGGTCTTGCCCTTGGCGCGGAGCGCGGCTTCAAGCTCCGGTGCCCGGTCGAAATAATCCTCCAGCGCGCCCTTCCCGCGCGAGGTGACGAAGATGAATTCGGTGATCCCGGCGGCGCGGGCCTCGTCGATGGCGTATTGAATCAGCGGGCGGTCGACCAGCGTCATGATCTCCTTGGGCACGGATTTGGTCGCCGGCAGGAACCGGGTCCCCATGCCTGCGACGGGAAAGACGGCCTTGGTCACCTTGTGTTTCATCGTGAACTCCACATGATTTCATCTGCTGCGTTCGCGTGTGCCCATGATGCTTGGTCACGCCCGCCACAAGGCAAGCAACTGGCCCCGGTTCCGGGCGCATTCGCGGCAAAACCGGCGCGGATCCTGCAAATTGCCGGGAAAATGCGCAGCCTGCCCAACACATTTGCAGCGCCGCAACCTGAGCGTGCAGCCCGCGGTTCCGCGCCGTGCAGGGTGGGGGCGCTGCCCCCGTCGCCGCAATGCGGCGACTCCCCCGGGGTATTTCGGGCAAGATGAAGCCTTCGGAAGGCAGGCAGGAAATGCAGCGTCGGCGTGGCCGTGTCAGCCGGACACGAGCGAAACGCCCGGCGCATGGGCGATGAAGAACGGGTTTTCGAACCCCGGCTTGCCGTAGCTCAGGGGGGCGTGGTCGTCGAGGCGCAGGACATGTCCCCCGGCCCCGCGCAGCACCGCATGGCCGGCGGCGGTGTCCCATTCCATGGTCCGCCCCAGACGCGGGTAAAGATCGGCCTCGCCCGCCGCCACCAGGCAGAATTTCAGCGACGAACCCGCGCTGACCATGTCGGCGACCCGGTAGCGCGCGATATAGCCGTCGGTCGCCGCGTCGCGGTGGGATTTCGATGCCACCACCCGCAGCGCGGCGTTATCAGGCGTGGCCACCTGCAGCGGCTTCAGCGTCCCGGGCGCCGCGCCGAAGGGGCCGGTCTCCTCGACGCTGGTGCCGTCGGCGCGGCTCTGGAACAGCCGTGCGCGCGCCGGCGCGTAGACAACGCCGCGCACGGGCACGCCGTCCTCGACCAGGGCAATGTTCACCGTGAAATCGCCCCGACGCCTGATGAACTCCTTGGTGCCGTCCAGAGGGTCCACGATGATGAAACGCGCGGCGCGGGTCCGGTGGCTCTCGGCGCGCTCTTCGGTCACCAGCGGGATATCCGGAAACGCCCGCGCCAGCCCTTCGGCGATGATCCGGTCGGCGGCCAGGTCGGCGGCGGTCACCGGCGAGGCGTCGGCCTTGACGTGCACATCGACATCGGACCGGTCATAGATCTCCATGATCGCGGCCCCGGCCTGCAGCGCAAGGTCGCGGAAGACGGTTTCGATCTGGTCGGAGGGCATCTGGTAAACCTTTCTGCGGCAATGGTGGCTGTCGTTGAGAATCTGCAGCCGTTGCCTTATGCTCCGGGCTTGGACTGCTGGCAAGGAACGGACCCTTTCGCGCATGACAGGTCAACCCCGCCGGGAACCCGCCCTTCTGGTCACCATCGGCCTGCTGGAACTGATCTTTCACGCCGCGGTGCGGTCGATCCGCAAGGGGCATGGCAACGCGCTGGTCGGGCTGATGATCAACATCGCCCAGACCCTGGCGCTGGTGCTGGTGTTCTGGGCGGTTTTCGCCTTTATCGGGTTGCGCGGCGCAGGGCTCAGGGGCGATTTCCTGCTGTTCCTGATGACCGGCGTCTTTCTGTTCATGTGCCACGTCAAGGCGCTCTCGGCGGTGGTGGGCTCCGAGGGGCCGACCTCGCCGATGATGAAGCACGCACCTATGAACACCATCGTCGCCATCGGCGGCGCGGCGCTGGGCGAGTTGTATATTCAGGTGCTGTCGCTCTTTGCGGTGCTGTTCCTGTATCACGCGCTCTGGACACCGCTGGAGGTGCACCAGCCCGCTGCGGCCTTTGGCGTGTTGTTGCTGGCGTGGTTTGCGGGCGTGGCCATCGGCATGGTGATGCTGGCGATCAAGCCCTGGGCGCCGAATGCGGTCAAGCTCGTGACCCAGATCTACACGCGGTTCAACATGATCGCCTCGGGCAAGATGCTGGTGGCGAACACCCTTCCGGCCAGTTTCCTGCCCTATTTCACCTGGAACCCGCTGTTCCACCTGATCGATCAGTCGCGCGGGTTCACCTTCATCAACTACAATCCGTTCAACACCTCGCTGGCCTATCCGATCTATTTTGCACTGACGGTGCTGGTGCTGGGCTTGATGGGGGAATTCTACACGCGCCGGAATGTTTCGCTCAGCCGGACTGCGCGGCAATAAAATTGCGCGAAGGGGTATGGACCGGGGCCGCGTTCCGGTGCATGTTGCGCGCGCACCCGGTTCACGGGCGCAAGCGATGGTGGCAATACCGATGATCCATGAAGCTGCCCGGAATGTTCGGGCCTCAATTTTTCGTGGACATATTGGTAAGAAACTTTTACCACCTTTGCAGGGGGGAAGGGAACGGCGGTCGCATGGGCGCCAGAGAAGAAAAACCACCCTCCGACGTTTGTGCGCGTGTTCGCACGCGCAACTGGAAACTTCGGCCGATGGCCGGACCGGACCAACATCAGGGGGGAAACCCATGAAGAGACTTCTGACCACAAGCGCAATCTGCATGGCCATGGTGGCGCCTGCGGCGCAGGCACAGGAAACCTGGCAACTGCAATCGACCTATCCCGGGTCGCTGACGCAGCTTGGCACGCTGGGCGTTCGCATTGCCGAGCAGATCACCCGAATCACCGACGGCGAGATAACGGTCCAGTTCCAGGAGCCCGGGGGCATCGTCCCTGCGCTTGAGGCGTTCGACGCCGTGGGCACCGGCGCCGTGGAAGCGGCCTGGTCCACCCCTGGCTACTGGGCTGGCCGCGTCCCTGCGCTGCAGTTCATGGGGTCGGTGCCCTTCGGCCCCGAAACCGGTGAATACCTGGCGTGGTTCTTCTACGGCGGCGGGCAGGAGTTGATGGACGAACTCTACGAGCCGCACAACATCAAATCGATCATGTGTGGCGTTCTGGCCCCCGAGGGGGCCGGATGGTTCCGCGAGCCGATCGAGTCGGTCGATGACTTCCAGGGCCTGACCATGCGCTTCTTTGGCCTGGGCGCCAAGGTCATGGAGAAGATGGGCGCCTCGACTCAGCTTCTGGCGGGTGGTGACATCTTCCCGGCGCTGGAGCTTGGCACGATTGATGCCGCCGAGTTTTCCATGCCCGCCATCGACCTCAACCTCGGCTTCTATCAGGTGGCGCAGCACTATTACCTGCCCGGCTGGCACCAGCAGTCCACGCTGTTTGACCTGATGATCAACCTCGACCTGTGGGAAAGCCTGGACGAGGAAACCCAGTTCAAGATTGAAACTGTCTGCCAGGCCAACCTGCTTCACGGTTTTGTCGAAGGCGAGGCGATCCAGTTCGATGCCCTGGCCGAACTGGAGGAGCGCGGGGTGACGATACACACCTTCAGCGACGAGATCCTGGAAGCCCTCGAAGCCGCGTGGCAGGACGTGATCGAGGAAGAATCGGCCGCCGATCCCGATTTCGCCCGTGTCTACGAGAGCTACTCCACCTTCCGCGAGAACTACGCGATCTGGGGTGAACTCGGCTACTTGCGTTAATCGGCTGGCCCCGTCACTGTAACCGTGACCATGTCGCGCGCGACTTCTGGCCGCGCGCGGTCTCCACATGACTCGAAAGGAACCGTTCCATGGCCCTGCGCGAGACCCTTGGAACCGCAGGCGGAGTCATCGCGCTGGCCGCAGCCTTCTGGCTGGTGGTGCTTCCTTCGGACTCCTATCAGATTTTCGGCACGCTTGCGGTTCTGGTAGCGGGCCTTGCCGCTTCGTGCTTTCTGCGCGGCAATCCGGCGACCTTTGCCGCTGCCAGCGTGCTGGGCTGGTTCTCGGTCATGTTTTCGCAGCCTTTCGCGCTCACCACGCGCGAGATCAACGCGCTGCGGCGGCTGGCCAACCGCGGCGACGAACAGGCCGAAGGCCTGCTGGCCTATTACGAAACCATGACCCCGGTCGCGCCCTATCTGATGGTGGCGCTGACGGTCATCATCCTGGGCATGTTCGTATATGGCATGGCGCGGGGGCGGCTGACGATCTTCCAGAACATGCTGGACGCCAGCAACGGACTGGCGACCTTCCTGACCCGTGTGGGGGTGACAGCGGCGGTGGTGCTGCTCTCGGCGCTGATCTTCGCCATCATGTATGACGTGATCCAGCGCCAGTATCTGGGCTTCAATCCGCAGTGGACCCGGACTGATTGGTACCGGATGTTCAGCGCTACCCGCGTGCAGGAAATGGAATGGCACCTGCATGCGGCGCTGTTCCTGTTCTGCCTGGGCTATGCCTATGTGAAGGACGCGCATGTGCGGATCGAACTGGTGCGCGACAGCCTGCGCCCGCGCACGCGTGTCTGGATCGAACTGGCCGGGTGCCTCCTGTTCATGGTGCCCTACTGCTATGTCGTCATGCAGTACGGGATCGAGAACGCGCTGCGGTCCTGGAACATCGGCGAGGGCTCGGCAGCCCAGACCGGCTTGCCCAATCGCTTCATCATCAAGGCGATGCTGCCGCTGGGCTTTGCACTGATTGCGCTGGCGGGCATGTCGGTGGCGCTGAAATGCATGGTCTATCTGTTCGGCCCGCCGTCGCTGAAAGCGGCCTCGAACTACTACGCCCACAGCCACCAGAACCCGGCGCCGTCCGAAAAGGACGAGTTGCCGCCACAAGTGCAGGCGCGCTGAGCCTGCCGCCAGAATGGCAGACGTGACGACAGCCGGGACGAGGGACGCACACGATGGAATTTCTTGTAACCTACCTGCCGCTGGTGATGTTCGCCACGTTGGCGATCTTGCTGTTCACTGGCTACCCGGTGGCCTTCATCCTGGGCGGCGTGGCGCTTCTGTTCGCGGTGCTGGGCGACTTCTTCGGCACCTTCCGGCTGCAGCAACTGACGCTGATCCCGTTGCGCATCTATGGCGGGACAATGGAAAGCCTGGTGCTGGTGGCGATCCCGATGTTCACCTTCATGGGCACCATGCTGGAGAAATCCGGCGCCGCGCGCGACCTGCTTTATGCGCTGCAGGTGATGTTGCGCCGCGTGCCGGGTGGGCTGGCGCTGTCGGTCACCATCATGGGCACCATCATGGCGGCGACCACGGGGATCATCGGGGCCTCGGTGGTGATGATCACGCTGATGGCCCTGCCGGTGATGATGAAGGCGGGCTACAACATGCCGCTGGCCACGGGGACCATCGCGTCCTCGGGGACCTTGGGCATCCTGATCCCGCCGTCGATCATGCTGGTGATCATGGCGGACCTGCTGTCGGTGCCGGTGGGCACGGTGTTCATTGCCGCACTGATGCCGGGGTTGCTGCTGGCCGCGCTCTATTTCGTCTATATCCTGGCGCTCTGCGGCTTCCGACCCGAACTGGCCCCACCCATGGCTGATGACATCGGCCCGTCCACGCGGGGCGAGTTCTGGAAGATGATCTTTTCCAGCTTCATTCCGCCGATCTTCCTGATCTTCATGGTGCTGGGCTCGATCTTCCTGGGCTTCGCCACGCCCACCGAAGCCGCGGGCGTGGGCGCCTTCGGCTCTATCCTGCTGGCGGCGTATAACCGGCGCCTGACCTGGGCGAACTTCCTCGAGGTCTGCAAGCGCTCGGCGCTGACGGTGGCGATGCTGTTCGGCATTTTCGTGGGCGCCACGGCGTTTGCCTTCGTGTTCAAGGCCATCGGCGGCGAGACCCTGATCGTCAATTTCATCCGCGACACCGGCGTTGGGCCGTGGTCGATCCTGTTCGTGCTGCTGGCCATGGTGTTCCTTCTGGGCTTCTTCTTCGACTGGATCGAGATCACGCTGATCGTGCTGCCGATCTTCGCCCCCATCGTGGCGCTCTTGGATTTCGGCGGGCATGTGGGCGTCTGGGACGGGGTGGGCAACCCGATCATCATCTGGTTCCTGATTCTGGTGGCGGTGAACCTGCAGACCAGTTTCCTGACACCGCCCTTCGGCTTTGCGCTCTTCTACATGAAGGGGGTCGCCCCGCCCGAGGTGAAGATCCAGCAGATCTACAAGGGGATAATCCCCTTCGTGGCGCTGCAGGTCTGCGGGCTGGCGCTTTGCGTGGCCTTTCCGGCGATCGTGCTGTGGTTCCCGAGTGTCATCCTGGGCGGTTAGCGGTAATGAACGCCTGATCCGATGCGCTGGCCGGCGGGGTTTCCGTCGGCCTTTTTCCCGGGGGTGCCGCGCTTGTTCCTCGATCCGCTGCTCTATGCGTTCCTGTTTCTCGGCCTGTTCTCGCCGGGGCCGAACGTGATCATGCTGACCGCGTCCGGCGCGCGGTTCGGGTTCCGGGCCAGCCTGCCGCATCTGTTCGGCGTGGTGCTGGGCGTGGGCGTGATCGGCGCGGTGACGGCGCTGGGCGTGGGGGCGCTGGTGCTGGCAAGCCCGGTGCTGGGCAACGTGCTGCGGGCGCTGGCGGCGGCGTGGATCCTGTACATGGCGTGGAACTACTACAAGGCCACGCGCAGCCCGGCGGGGATGGTCGAGGATGAAGGCACGCCCATGACCCTGTGGCAGGCGGTGCTGTTCCAGTGGATCAACCCCAAGGTCTGGGCGGTGGCTTTCGCGGCCTCGGCCGGATATGGCGCGGGCATGGCCCCGTCGTGGGAGGCCGCGCGACTGGCCACGGCGTTTTCCAGCGTAAACCTGGGTGTGTGCCTGTTCTGGACCTCGGCCGGGGCGCTGCTGACGACGCTGCTGCGCTCGCCCCGCCGGTGGCAGGTGTTCATGCGGATCATGGCGCTGTTGCTGGCGCTTTCGGCGGCGATGGTGTTTCTATAGCGTCTGCCAAGCGGAGCGCGCGTTCCGCGCGCAAGCCTTCTGGCGCTTCGCTGACGCTACGCGCGGTTGGCGCCCGCTTTCGAGGGCGCGCAAGGGGGAGGGGGCGATGAATCTGGCACGGCTGGCCATGGAGCGTGGCGCCGAAGGGCGCCCGGTGCGCGCGGCGTTGATCGGCGCGGGCAAGTTCGGGTCGATGTTTCTGGCGCAGGTGCCGCATATCGCCGGGCTGGAGGTCACGCACATCGCCGATCTGGACCCTGACCGCGCCCGCGCAGCCTGCCGCACCGTGGGCTGGGACGATGCTCGGATCGCATCCACCACGTTCACGGACAGCGGCGTGTCCGCCGCGCAGGCGGCCGCCGACGTGGTGATCGAGGCCACGGGCGCCCCCGGCCCAGGCATCGCCCATGCGTTGGCGGCGATGGCGGCGGGCGCGCATGTGGTTATGGTCAACGTGGAGGCCGATGTGCTGGCCGGGCCGGTGCTGGCCGAACGCGCGAAGGCGGCGGGAGTGGTCTATTCCATGGCCTATGGCGACCAGCCCGCACTGGTGGCCGAGATGGTGGACTGGGCGCGCGCCACCGGGTTCGAGGTCGCGGCGGCGGGGAAGGGGACGAAATACCTGCCCGCCTATCACGGCGTGACGCCCGATGATGTCTGGTCCCATTACGGGCTGACGGCCGAGGAAGCGGCGACGGCGGGGATGAATCCGCAGATGTTCAACAGCTTTCTGGACGGCACCAAATCCGCGATCGAGATGGCGGCGATTGCCAATGCCTGCGGGCTGGATGTGCCCGGGGACGGGTTGGGCTTTCCGCCCTGCGGGGTGGATGATCTGGCGCATGTATTGCGGCCCCGCGCGGTGGGCGGGCAGTTGGACCGCGACGGGATGGTCGAGGTGGTCTCGAGCCTGGAACGCGACGGCCGCCCGGTGTTCCGGGACCTGCGCTGGGGGGTCTATGTGGTGCTGAAGGCGCCCAATGACTACGCCGCCGCCTGCTTTCGCCAGTATGGCCTGCCAACGGATGCCACCGGGCGCTATGCGGCGATGTACAAGCCCTTCCACCTGATCGGGCTGGAGTTGTCGGTCTCGGTCCTCTCGGCGGCCTTGCGCGGCGAAGCCACGGGCGCAACGCGGGAATGGCGCGGCGATGCGGTGGCGGTGGCCAAGCGCGACCTGCGCGCGGGCGCGGTGCTGGACGGCGAGGGCGGCTGGACCGTCTGGGGCAAGGCGGTGCCGGCGGCGCGGTCGCGGGAAAGGGCGCTCCTGCCCATCGGGCTGGCGCATGGCGTGGCGCTGACGCGCGATGTTACAGCGGGCGACGTGCTGGCCTTGGCCGATGTGGCGCTGGACGAGGGCGAGGAGCCCGTGCGCTTGCGCCGCTCCATGCTGGGCTGAGCCGGGTTTTTGATCAAATTCCGCACCCCGGCGCCCGTTCACGCAGCTTTTGGCTTGTGAAACGCCGCCAGCCCCCCTTAGACTTTGCCCCAGAGGCGGACAACGCCCCAATGAGACCGTGTCCCCGGAGACACCGGCGGCCACCAACGTCAGGGAGCTTTACCCATGCAGAAAAACCGTTTCGTCATGGCCGCCTGCGCGGCCATCATCGCCCAGGCGGGCGCGGCACAGGCCGATACGGTGAATGTGTTCAACTGGTCGGACTACATCACCGACGAGGTTCTGGAACGCTTCACCGCCGAAACCGGCATCACCGTGAACTATGACGTGTTCGACAGCAACGA
>SKMI01000193.1 GCA_007121115.1 Paracoccaceae bacterium
GCGGCGCCTGAATCACGGACGAAATAGGCGACCTCCTCGGCGGTATAGGCGGTGTTGAGCGGGAGGAAAACCACGCCCGCGCGGATCGCCCCGCCGATCAGCGCCAGTGCCTCGGCGCTTTTCGGCACCTGCAGCGCCAACCTGTCACCGGGCCGAAGCCCCGCCGCCGTCAGTGCCCCCGCCGCGCGGGCAACCATGGTGTGGAAGACATCGGCCGAGAGCGCCTTGCCCCCCGGCAGGTGCATAAGTGCCCGGCTCTGACCGGCCAGCGGCGCATAAAGCGCGTCATGCAGCGGATTGGTCATGGCCATGCCTCCTGTCGCTGCGCCTGTTAGGCGCTTCGCGCGCCATGAGTCCAGACATTCAACTCGCGCGCGTTTCCCGCCAGATCATGTAGAGCCCCGCGCCCATGATCAGCACGATCCCGGTCCAGGCAAGCGCATCGGGCCATTCGCCAAATATCAAGAGCCCCCAGAGGATCGCCAGCGGCAGCGCCACGTATTCCAGCGGCGCGACCAGCGCAGCTTCGCATTTGCGATAGGCCTGCGTGATCAGCACCGCGCCCGTAACGCTGCACACCCCCGCCAGCAGGAATATCGGCCAATCCTCCAGCGCAGGCCAGACCCAGGCGCGGGTCAGAAAGGACATCGGCCCGCCGCTCCCCGGATCCAGCCGCCCGTCGCCCAGCGAAAGCCCCATGGTCAGCGACACGCTGATGAAGGCAACCTGCATGTAGAACGCCATGGTCAGCGCGCTTTCCGTCACCCCCATACGCCGGGTCATGGTGTGCATGCCCGCATATCCCACCGCCGCCAGCAGCGGCAGCAGCGCAACCGGGGTGAAGGCGTCGGTCCCCGGGCGGATCATGATCACCACGCCGACCAGCCCCACGGCAATCGCCGCCCAGCGGCGCGGGCCCACGTATTCGCCAAGGAACACCACCGAGAACACCGCAATGATCAGCGGGCCGACAAAGAAGATCGCCGTTGCCTCGCCGATGGGCATGACAGTGAGCGAAAGATGAAAGCACATGTTCGCCATCACCAGCAGCCCGCCGCGCATGAGGTGCAGACCCGGACGCCGGGTGCGAATCTGGCGCAACCCCCCGATCAGCGGCATCAGCACTGCCAGCATGATCGTCATGGATACAGTGGCACGAATCAGGATGACCTGATGCAGTGCATAGCCGTCCGAAAGCGCCTTGACCGCTGTGTCACCGATGGTGAAGCCCACCGAGGCGCCGATGGCGCAAAGCGCACCGATCCGGGCCGCCGACAGCGCCATGACCCCTCCTTGCACACCTGCTGTTCCACGTCTGTGTCCGCTGAGCGGACATTGAACACGTGAAGCAGTTTTCCGGAAGGAGTCCAAGCACCATCGCCATGGTGCCACGAAAAACTTCCAAGCGCGAAAAAAGCCGCGCCCTTTTCGGGGCGCGGCCAGACCCGCGTTGCGAGAATTCCAGAAAGCTGCGCCTTAGCTGCTCAGCGGGGTGATGCAGGTGCGCGTTTCGCTGTCCCACACCTGCCCTTCGGTGCAGGCGGCGGCGGTTTGCTGCGGGGTCATGGTGCTGCACCCGCCCCAGGCCAGGGCCATCGACGGGGCCACGGCCAGCGCCAGTGCAGCGAGGGTTGCCTTGGTCTTCATGGTCAGTCCTCCGTTTAGCTCCCAAACCCTACATAGCACAGGAACGCGCCGGTCCAGAAGAAAATTACCCCGCCGCGCCGAATACCCTTTCGAAAATTGTGTCCACATGCTTCGTATGATGCGCGATGTCGAAATTCGCGGCAATCTCGGCCTTCGACAGCGCGGCGCACACCTCGGCGTCGGCCAGCAGTTCCTCCTGAAAGTCCTTTCCCTCCTCCCAGACCTTCATGGCGTTGCGCTGAACCAGGGCATAGGCGTCCTCGCGCGAGACGCCCTTCTGCGTCAGCGCCAGCAGCACGCGCTGCGAATGGATCAACCCGCGAAACTTGTTCATGTTGGCCAGCATCGTGTCCGGATAGACCACCAGCTTGTCGATCACGCCGGTCAGCCTGGCCAGCGCGAAATCCAGCGTCACGGTGGCGTCGGGGCCGATCATGCGCTCCACCGAACTGTGCGAGATGTCGCGTTCATGCCAGAGCGCCACGTTTTCCAGCGCCGGCACCACCATCCCGCGCACGATCCGCGCCAGCCCGGTCAGGTTTTCCGTCAGCACCGGGTTGCGCTTGTGCGGCATGGCGCTGGAGCCTTTCTGCCCCTTGGAAAAGTACTCCTCGGCCTCCAGCACCTCGGTGCGTTGCATATGGCGGATCTCTGTGGCGATGTTTTCCACCGAAGACGCGATCACGCCGAGGGTGGCAAAGAACATGGCGTGGCGGTCGCGGGGGATGACCTGGGTGCTGATGGGTTCCGGCGACAGGCACAGCTTGGCGCAGACATGCGCCTCGACCGCCGGGTCGATGTTGGCGAAGGTGCCGACCGCGCCCGAAATCGCGCCGGTGGCGACCTCGGCCCGGGCGGCCGCCAGCCGGGCGCGGTTGCGGGCCATTTCGGCGTGGAAACGCGCGAAGGTCAGGCCCATGGTGGTCGGCTCGGCGTGGATGCCGTGGGAGCGGCCGATGCGGATGGTGTCTTTGTGCTCAAACGCTCGGCGCTTGAGCGCATCCAGCAGCGCGTCCAGATCGGCCAGCAGCAGGTCGGCGGCGCGGACAAGCTGGATGTTGAAGGTGGTGTCCAGCACGTCCGAACTGGTCATGCCCTGATGGACGAAGCGGGCTTCCTCATGGCCGATGATCTCGGCCAGATGGGTCAGGAAGGCAATGACGTCATGCTTGGTGACGGCCTCGATTTCGTCGATGCGCGCGACGTCGAATTCCACGTCCCTCGCGCGCCATACGGCCGCGGCGCTTTCGGCGGGGATCACCCCCAGCGCGGCCTGCGCGTCGCAGGCATGGGCCTCGATCTCGAACCAGATGCGGAACTTGGCCTCGGGCGACCAGATGGCGACCATGTCAGGGCGGGAATAGCGGGGGATCATGGGCGGGCCTTTGATTGACGGTGCAGGACAATGGGGTGCGGGCGTCATAGTCGGGGCCGCCCGCACCTGCAAGCCACCCCGCCGGAGCGATCCGGCTGCGGCTTAGGGCGGCGTTAAGACCCTGCGGGCTAGGGTCCGCGCACGAGTGCAACCACAACGGAAACCGGCCCATGGCGCAGGACACGGCCAACCCCGCCCCCGCCCTGCCCGCAACGCGGCGGGACCGCGGTGCCGGTGCCGGGGCGGCCGCCCCGGCAAGGCGCGACCGGGCGCAACTTCCCAAAGCGGCGCCGTCGTCAGAGCGGGCCCCGGAGCGGGCCGTGTCGACGGGCCTGCACGGCAGGGGGGCAGACGCAACCGGACCGAACACTGGCGACGCTGGCAAGAGCGGGGCGGGCAAGAGCGGGGCGGCGCATCTGACCGGTCAGCAGAAGGCGGCGGTGATCGTGCGGCTGTTGCTGGCCGAGGGACAGCGCCTGCCGCTGAACGCTCTGCCCGAGGAATTGCAGACCGACCTGACCGAACAGGTGGCGGCCTTGCGGCTGATCGACCGGGCAACGCTCGATGCCGTGGTGCACGAATTCCTGCAGACCATGGATCAGGTCGGCCTGGCCTTCACCGACGGGCTGCACGGGGCGCTGGCGGCCCTGGGCGACCAGATCAGCGAAAGCGCCAGCGAACGGCTGCGTCGCATGGCCGCGCAGGCCGATGGCGCCGACCCCTGGACGATGTTGGAAGACGCCCCGCCCGCCACGCTGGCGGACCTGCTGGCGGCCGAAAGCCCGCAGGTCGGCGCCGTGGCCCTGTCGCGGCTGAGTACGGGCAAGGCGGCGGCGGTGCTGGCCGCCCTGCCGGGCGAGGCCGCGCGCGCCCTGGCGCTGGCCATGCCGCACACGGACGCGGTCGCACCGCCGGTGGTGGACCGGATCGGCCACGCGCTCGCGCGCCAGATCGCGTCCCGCCCGCCCCGCGCCTTTGCCGACGAGCCTGACCGCCGCATGGGCGCGATCCTGGATGCCACCCCGGCGGCGCTGCGCGATCAGGTGCTTGCGGGGATCGAGGCGCAGAACGCCGCCTTTGCGCAGGGGGTCCGGCGCGCGATCTTCACCTACGGCGATATCCCCGCCCGGCTGCCACCGCTGGAGGTTCCGCGTCTGGTCCGCGTGCTGGACCCCGAGGTGCTGCAGGTGGCGCTGGCGGGCACGCTGAACACCGGGGACAGCCCGGACGCCGCCGGCTCCGAGTTCCTGCTCAAGAACATGTCGCAGCGCATGGCCGCCAACCTGCGCGAAGACGCGGCGGCGCGCGGCCCGGTCGCGGCCCGCGCCGTGGACGACGCCACCGCCGCCGTGGTGGCGACCCTGCGCGCCCTGGTGCGGGAGGGCGAAATCACGCTGGCGGACGCCGACGGACCATAGACGCACGGGCGCCGCCCCTGCCACGCGTTCTGCGCGGCGGCGGTGCGTCCGGTCAAGCCGCGCGGCATCGCGTGGGTGGGCGCCCCTGCGCCATGGCGCGCACCCGCCGAAGGCCGCGGACCACGTGCCGGGGACAGGGGCTGTGGACAGCCCGGACCACCGGCCTGCGCGCCTGTGCTTCACGACTTGCAGGTGTAGCGGTCGGTCGATCCTCTCAGTTCACACTGAACCGCCAACTTGACCGATACTGCCGAGAACGGGGCCGAAATGCGCGGCCACACAGGCAATAATCCGCGCAACGCCTGCCATTTGCGCAATCTTCCGCCGGTCGCCAAAACGTCGGCAGGAGTTTGCCAAGATTCTTAGGCGGGTTTGGCAAGTCTCTGCCGGGGGTTTTGCGCCATGCCAGCTGCCACCCCATTTATCAACGCGTGAGTTGACGCCGCACCCGAAGTTCTCCGGTCGGCGGTGTCATCGAAAAGCAAAGGAGTTTGAAGATGCGGACAGGACTGATTGCACTGACGGCTGGCACCATGTTTGCCGGAATGGCGGTGGCGGACGCCCCGGTTCTGGACCGGCAGTCATCCGACGACCTGCTGGGCGGCTGGGTGATCGGCGCGGCGGTGGATTCGCCCACCGGCGAGCGGATCGGGTCCATCGACGACATCCTGATCGACGCGGATGCCGGGGAGATCATCGCCGGGATCGTCTCGGTCGGCGGTTTCTTGGGATTCGGCGCCAAGGATATCGCCGTGGATTGGGGCGAGTTCGAGATCAACTGGGACGCACGCGAGGTTACCCTCAGCATGACCCGCGATGAAATGGAAGCGATGGACGCATTCGAATACCGCGACCGCGAGTTCATCCCGGCACCGGAAGAACCGGTCGGCGACACCATGGGTGGTGGCGACACCATGGGTGGTGGCGAC
>SKMI01000224.1 GCA_007121115.1 Paracoccaceae bacterium
CGCCACCACGAAGGCCGCGAGCGTGAAGAAGAAATTTCCGAAGGATGGCAGAAGCCCAATAAGATCCACGCGCTTCTCCTGATTTCAGCCTGTATGGCGCGCGGCGATGACGCGTGCTGCGCACTCCCGTGCCATTTGGTTCATAGCCTGCACGGTATCAAGGCTTTTCACGGGCTTGGCAAGCTCGGGGCCGCGCGCGAGGTCATTGAGCACCGCTTCGACGGTGGCGGCCATGTCGGCAAAGCCGATCCGGCGGGCGATGAAGTGATCGAGCGCCACCTCCTTGGCGGCGTTGAAGGCGGCGCCTGCGTGGCCGCCGGCCTCCATCACCTCGCGCGCCAGGCGCAGGGCAGGGAATCGGTCAGGGTCCGGTGCCTCGAAATCCAGTTGGCCGATGCGGGCGAGGTCCAGCCGCTCCACCGGCACCGGGCCGCGTTGGGGCCAGTTGAGCGCGTAGCCGATGGCGTGGCGCATGTCGGCCGGGCCGATATGCGCCATCAGCGCGCCGTCGGTGAAGCCCACCAGCGCGTGGATCAGCGATTGCGGGTGGACCAACACCTCGATCTGCGTGGGTGGGATGCCGAAGAATTCATGCGTTTCAATCAATTCCAGCGCCTTGTTGAAAAGCGATGCGCTGTCGATGGTGATCCGCTGGCCCATGGTCCAGCTGGGGTGGTTCATGGCCTCTTCCAGCGTGGCGCGCGCGAGGCGCGAGACCGGCCAGTCCCGGAACGGCCCGCCCGAGGCGGTGATGATCACCCGCTCCACCGCCGCCATATCCTCGCCCACCAGCGCCTGGAACACGGCGGAGTGTTCGCTGTCCACGGGCAGGATGGTCCCGCCATGGGCGCGGGCAGTTTCCATGACCAGCGGCCCGGCGGTGACGAGCGATTCCTTGTTGGCCAGCGCCAGCGTGGCGCCGCGTTCCAGCGCGCGCAGCCCCGGGGCCAGCCCCGCCGCGCCGACGATGGCCGACATCACCCAATCGGCGGGGCGGTCGGCGGCCTCGGTCACCGCGGCGGTGTCGGCGGCGGCTTCGATCCCGCTGCCGGCGAGCGCGTTTTTCAGGTCGGTGTAACAGTCATCGAACGCCGTCACGGCGATTTCGGCCCTGAGCGCGCGCGCCTGCTCGGCCAAGCGCTTGACGTTGCGCCCGCCGGTCAGCGCGACCGTGGCGATATCGTCGCGCCGCCGCAAGAGGTCGAAGGTGCTCTCGCCAATCGACCCGGTGGCGCCGAAGACCGAAACCCGCCGCATCCCCGTTCCCTCAGCCGACAATCATGCCTCCGATCACGCCGGTTTCGTTCAGGATCAGGAACATGGCCGCTGCGGCGATCATCGCATCGAAACGGTCCAGCACGCCGCCATGGCCGGGGATCAGGTTGGAGCTGTCCTTGATCCCCGCGCGGCGTTTCAGCGCGCTTTCGGCGATATCCCCCGCCTGACCGGCCATGCACAGCAGGAGCGAGGCCACCAGCAGCCCCGGCCCGGTGCCCAGCACGCCCATCATGGCCCAGCCGACCGCCAGCGCCAGCACCCAGCCCGCCACCGTGCCGGACCATGTCTTCTTGGGGCTGACCCGGGGCCAGAGCTTTGGCCCGCCGATCATGCGGCCCGCGAAGTAGCCGCCCACGTCCGAGGCGATGACCACCAACACCAGCCACAGCACCCATTCCCAGCCGAAGGCCCCGCGCATGAGCAACAGCGCCGCCCCCGCCAGCAGGATCAGCGCCAGATAGGCGGCGTGAATGCCGCGCACCGGCGCGGGCATCCGCCAGGCCAGCAGCGCCACGGCCAGCGCCAGCGCGCCCAGCAGCCACAGCCCGGCAAGCTGGACATGGAACACCGTCAGCGCCACCGCGGCGCTGAAACCCGCCGCCTCGGCCCGGCCGAAGGGCGCGTCGGGGTCATGCATCCGTGCCAGTTCCCAGACCATCGCGCCCACGAGCGCCGCAACCAGAGCCAGGAACACCACGCCCCCGGCCCAGACCGCGCCGATGCCCACCACCACCATCACCGCCGCCGACAGCACGCGCGGCATCAGGTCGTCCCAGCGGGCGGCCTGGGTCACTGTGCCACGCCCCCGAAGCGGCGTTCGCGCAGCTTGAAGCGGTCCAGGATCGCGGCCATGTGCGCGGGCGTGAAATCCGGCCAGAGCGTGTCGGTGAATTCGTATTCGGAATAGGCACCCTGCCACGGCAGGAAATTCGACACCCGGGTTTCGCCCGAGGTCCGCACGATCAGGTCCGGGTCGGGCGCGTGCCAGGTGTCCAGCGCGGCACTGAACCGGCTTTCGTCGATTTCCGCCGGGTCCAACGCGCCTGCCGCCGCTTCGGCGGCCAGCGCGCGGGCGGCGCGCAGGATCTCGTCGCGCCCGCCATAATTCACCGCGACATTCAGGAACAGCCGGTCATTGCGGGCGGTCTGGGTTTCGATCCACTGCATGAGCGACTGCAGCTTCGGATCCAGCGGGCTGCGGTCGCCGATGAAGCGCAGTCGCGCGCCCTCTTCCTTCAACCGCGCCGCCTCGCGCCGGATATAGCGGCCGAGCATGGCCATCAGGCCCAGAACCTCTTCGGTCGAACGCTTCCAGTTCTCGGTCGAGAACGCGTAAAGCGTCAGGTGCCGGATCCCGAGGTCCGGGGAGGCCGAGACCAATTCGCGCACGCGCTCCGCGCCCTTGCGGTGTCCCACCAGCCGCGGCCAGCCACGTTGGGTGGCCCACCGGCCATTGCCATCCATGATGACGGCGACATGCAGACCGGGCGCGAGCGGGGGGCGATTCGTGGGATTAGGCAACAACAAAACCAGTCCTTCCAAATTCCGACCGGCCGCAATGGGACCGGTCAGACCTTCATGATCTCTTCCTGCTTGGTCTCCAGCGCCTTGTCGACGGCGCCGATGAAGCGGTCGGTCAGGGACTGGATCTCGTCGGACCAGAGCTTCTGCTCGTCCTCGCTCATCCCCGCGGCCTTGGCCTTCTTGATCTGGTCCATGCCGTCGCGGCGGACGTTGCGAATGGCGACCCGGGCGCTTTCGGCGTATTGCGCGGCGACCTTGGTCAGTTCGCGGCGGCGTTCCTCGTTCAACTCGGGGATCGGCAGCATGATGATGGTGCCGTTGAGCTGCGGATTGATGCCAAGGCCCGATTCGCGGATCGCCTTTTCCACCTTGCCGACCAGTGACTTGTCCCAGACATTGACGGTGACCATGCGCGGTTCGGGCACGTTGATGGTGCCCACCTGGTTGATGGGCGTGGGCTGGCCGTAAGCCTCGACCATCACCGGCTCCAGCATCGAGGCCGAGGCGCGGCCCGTGCGCAGCGAGCCGAATTCGCTGCGCAGCGAAGCCATGGCGCCGTCCATGCGGCGTTCAAGATCGTCGATGTCGATTTCCAGTTCGTCGGACATGGTGTGATGCTCTTTTCCTGCTCTTCGGCTTGCCGGCGGCCCTGGCGCGCGCCGGATGCGGGCTTCATGTCTGGACCCGGTTTCAGCGCCTTATAGCCCAAACCGGCGCCCGACGGTATAGATCAAGATGCGCCATGATGAAAACAGGCGCCGCGCTGTTGCAGTTTGGGACACCTGACCCTTCGGGGCGGTCATCCAAGCCGCTCGACCAGCCGCGCCAGCGCCCCCACCGGGTCCGGGCTGTCCCAGACCTCGGCCCCGAAGGCAAAGAAATCGCTAACCGGGGCGAGGCGCTCCACCACTTCCGGGCTGAGCGCGCCCTCGGCCACCACCGGCAGTTCGATCATCTGCGACCACCACTCGAACAACTCGAACGGGGCCACCTCGCCGGCGCCCAGCCCCGCCGCGCCCGCCGGGCCGAAGGCGATGTAATCCGCGCCCGCTTCGCCCGCGCTCATGCCGTCATGGCGCGAGGCACCGCAGAAGGCGCCGATGATGGTGTCCGGACCCAGATCGGCGCGCAGCTTGCGAAGCCCGCGCCCGCCATCGGGCAGGTGCACGCCATCGAGCCCAAGCCGTTCGACCATGGGCACATGGCGATCGATCACCAGCGCGACGTCGCGGGCATGGGCGGTCTCGCGCAGGGCATCGGCCATGCGCGCGATCCGGTCGCCGTCTTGCGTGGTGGTCATCAGCCGCAGGCACGCCACCGGCTGCGCGTCCAGCACGCGCGCCAGCAGGTCGGGGAAGGTCGCGGGGTCCGGGTCCGGGGGGCTGATCAGATAGACCTGCGGGCGATCGGACGCAGGGGGCGACGCATGGCTCTCGGGGTCGGGGGCGGTCATGGGGTGCCTCGCTGGCGGTCACATCCGCGTCATAGCGAAGCGCCTGCGATGGGGCAAGCGGGGCGCGGTTGCGGGGCCCGGGTGGCAGCGCTATGGAGCCGATGATCAGCGCAGGGGACAGCCATGCAAGCGCGTAGCGGCGACATCGAAGACAATGCGGCCCTGCCGGTGATGGCGCCGGTGATGGTACTGGTGCGCCCGCAGATGGGCGAGAACATCGGCGCCAGCGCGCGGGCGATGCTGAACTTCGGGCTGGACCGGATGCGGCTGGTCGCCCCGCGCGACGGCTGGCCGAACCCGCGCGCGGTGGCCATGGCCTCGGGCGCCAGTCCGGTGCTGGAGCGCGCGGGCGTCTTCGACGACCTGCCCGCCGCGGTGGCCGATTGCGACTGGGTGCTGGCGACCACGGCGCGGGGGCGGGGGCTGTCGAAACCCGTGCTGACGCCCGAACGCGCCATGGAGCAGGCGCGCGCGCTGGGCGCGGCGGGCAAGCGGGTGGCGGTGCTGTTCGGCCCCGAGCGCGCCGGGCTGGAGAATGACGACGTGGCCCGCGCCAATGCCATCGTCACCGTGCCGGTGAACCCGGCGTTCTATTCGCTGAACCTCGCGCAATGCGTGCTGCTGCTGGCTTATGAGTGGGAGCGGCAGGGGGCGGAGGTGCCGCCCGAGGTCGAGGAACTGGCGGGCACCGATCTGGCCGGGCATGTCGAGGTGACGCGGCTGGGCGATCACGCCGAGGAACGGCTGGCAGCGGCGGGGTTCTTCTTCCCCGAGGCCAAGGCGGCGGGCATGAAGCGCAACCTGCGCAACATGTGGGCGCGGCTGCGGCTGACGCGGGCGGATGTGCAGATGCTGCACGGGATGCTGCGCAAGCTCGGGCGTGGTGCGGGTGAGTAACGGGGTAAAGGGGGGCCTTCTGCCCCCCTCGCCAGCCCCGGTGGGGCTGGCTCACCCCCCGAGGATATTTCTGCACAGATGATGGGAGCGGTCAGCGCGGCAGGGCGGCGGCGGCGCGGGCGAGGCGGGTGATTTCGGCCCAGTCCTGATCGGCGAGGGCCCGCTTGGGGGCGACCCAACTGCCGCCGACGCAGGCGACATTGGGCAGGGCCAG
>SKMI01000076.1 GCA_007121115.1 Paracoccaceae bacterium
AAGGGGATGCTGTCTTCCTGTACCAGCCAGGCGGTGAAGCCACCGGGGGTTTCCACCGGGGTGATGTCAACCTCCGCGCGCAGCGGCAGGGTGGCAGCGATCAGCAGCGCCACGCCAAGGGCGCATACAGATGCCGTGCGGTGAAAAAGTGTCCGGCTCATTGCGACAGCTCCGCTTGTTGATCGTCACTCAGGGGCGGGGTCAACCAGCCGGTGACGGCGTGATTGCGGTCGAGCACGCTTTCGGCGGCCGCCATGATATCTTCGGCTTCCACCGCCAGCAGCGCGTCCAGCCAGCCCTCCACGTCATCGACCGTCAGGCCCACGCTCAGCCCCGTGCCGAATTCGCGCGCCCGCGCCTGCGCATCGTCCATGCCATAGATTTCCGAGGCCCGGATCTGCACCCGCACCCGCTCCAGCGCGGCCTCGTCCGGGCCGGTTTCCAGAAAATCGGCCACCACACGGTCCAGCGCGTCCTCGGCGTCTTGCAGGCTCACCCCGTCGGCGGGAGCGACCCCGAGGCTGAAGATGCCATAATCCCGCGCCGTGCCCATGTAGCCGGACCAGGCCGAAAGCGCGATTTCCTGATCGATGACCAGCGCACGTTCCAGCACCGAGGTCCGCGAGGTCCCGCCCAGCAGCGCCGCCAGCATCTGCAGCGCGGCAGCTTCCGACTGGTCCCCGCTCTGGCGCACCGGGGCCAGATACATGCGGCTGACGAAGGGCTGGCCGACGCGCGCATCCTCCAGAACAAGGCGCCGTTCGGCCAGTTGCGGTGGCTCCATGGGGCGCTCTGTGGGCACCGCATTCGGGTTCGGCGGGATGGGGCCGTAGTGCTCCTCGGCCAGCGCCAGCACCTCCTCGGCGCTCACGTCCCCGGCCACCACAAGGATCGCGTTGTTGGGCCCATAGTGGAGCTCATGGAACTCCATGGCATGATCGCCGGTCAGCCGCTCCATCTCGTGCCGCCAGCCCAGGATCGGCACGCCGTAGGGGTGGTTCTGGAACAGGGCCGCGCGCATCTGCTCGTTCAGTTGCGCGTTGGGGCGGCTTTCCAGCACCTGCCCGCGCTCTTCCAGGATCACGCCGCGCTCGGGCAGCCATTCGGCCTCGGTGAAGGAGAGGTTGGCCATGCGGTCGGCCTCCATCTCCATCATCAGGTCCAGCCGGTCCGACGCCACGCGCTGGAAATACCCGGTGTAGTCGTAGCTGACAAAGGCATTGTCCCGCCCGCCCTGCGCCTCGACCACGGCCGAAAACTCGCCCGGATCGCGCGTGTCGGTGCCCTTGAACATCAGGTGTTCCAGGAAATGCGCGATGCCCGACCGCCCCGGCGGCTCATCCGCTGCCCCCGCGCGATACCATACCATATGCACGGCCACCGGCGCGCGGCGATCTTCGATCACCACCACCTCCAGCCCGTTGTCGAGGGTGAAATGGCTGACGGGTTCCGCCCAGAGCGGGCGCGCGGCCAAGAGCAACATGACGAGCGAGAAGCGCAGCAGCACGGGCAGACCCTCCATTACGGTTTTCCAGTAGCTTATGCGTGCGCTGAATGCGTTCAAGCCGGTCAACGCGAACGTGACAGCGCGCTCACTTGCGCCCGAAGCGCGGCTCGGTCCCGGCGAGCAGCCGCCCGATATTGGCGCGGTGCGACCAGAAGATCAGCGCCGCCATGGCCCCCAGCACGGCGAAGGCCGCCCCCTGCCCCGTGACCAGCGCCACCAGCGGCGCACCAGCCGCCGCCACCAGCGCCGAGAGCGAGGAGATGCGGGTCACCGCAAACACCGCTGCCCAGAGCGCGCAGGCGATAAGCCCCACCGGCCAGGCCAGCGCCAGCGCCACGCCAAGCCAGGTCGCCACCCCCTTGCCGCCCTTGAAGGCCAGGAAGACCGGGAAGATATGGCCCAGGAACGCCGCCAGCCCCGCCGCCTGCGCCGCGTCCGCCCCGGCCACGGCCCATCCAATACCCACCGCCACCGCGCCCTTGGCCCCGTCCAGCAGAAGCGTCAGCGCCGCCGCCCCCTTGTTGCCGGTGCGCAGCACGTTCGTCGCGCCGATATTGCCCGAACCGATCCCGCGCAAATCCCCCAGCCCCAGCGCGCGCGCCACAAGCGGGCCGAAGGCCACCGAGCCGAGAGCATAACCCAGAAGCCCCAGCACCCCGATCAACCACAAGGGGGTCACCAGTTCCGGCATCGCTCACTCCCCTTCGAACGGGAACACGCGCGCGCCCCCGACCCATGTGCCCAGCACCCGCCCTTCCATCCGCGCGCCGTCAAAGGGCGTGTTTTTGGCCTTGGACTGCAGCGCGAACCGGTCCAGCACGAAGGGCGCGTCCGGATCGAACAGCACCAGATCGGCGGGCGCCCCCGGCGCCAGCCGCCCCCCCGGCAACCCCAGCCGCCGCGCCGGGTTCAGCGCCATGGCCCGCCAGAGCCGCGGCAGCGACAGCGCGCCCGCGTGATAAAGCCGCATCGCGGCGGGCAGCAGCGTCTCCAACCCCACGGCCCCGGCGGCAGCGGCCTCGAAGGGCAGGCGCTTCGATTCCTCGTCCGCGGGCGTGTGCATGGAACAGATGACATCGATCAGCCCCGCCCCCACGGCATCGACCACCGCCAGCCGGTCCTCCTCGGCCCGCAAGGGCGGCGTCAGCTTGAAGAACGTGCGGTAATCGTCCAGGTCGAACTCGTTCAGCGTCAGATGATGGATCGACACGCCCGCCGTCACATCCAGCCCGTTGCCCTTGGCGCGCTCCAGCGCGGGCAGGCTGCGCGCGCAGGTGATCTGATCGGCGTGATAGGCCACACCCGTCATCTCCACCAGCGCCATGTCGCGGTCGAACGCCATGCGCTCGGCCATGGGCGAGACACCGGGCAACCCCCGCAGCGCCGAAAACTTGCCGGAGGTCGCACAGGCCCCGCGCGACAGGCCGGGGTCCTGCGGATGCCCCACCACCAGCGCCCCCAGACCACGCGCATAGGTCAGACAGCGCGACAGCACCCGCGTATCCTCCACCACCCGCGCCCCATCGGTAAACGCCACGGCACCCGCATCGCGCAGAAACCCGATCTCGGCCATCTCGCGCCCCGCGCGGCCGCGCGTCAGCGCCGCCATGTGGCGGACGCGCACCGGCGTCTCGGAGGCCGCCCGGCGAGTGACGAATTCCAGCACCTCGGGCGTGTCGATGGGCGGGTCGGTGTCCGGGCGCGCCACGATGGTGGTTACGCCGCCCGCCGCCGCCGCGCGGCCCGCAGAGCGGAAGCTTTCCACATGCCGCGCGCCGGGCTCGCCCAGATGCACGCCCATGTCCACGATCCCCGGCGCCAGACACCTGCCCGCGCAATCGATCACCTGCGCCCCGCCTTCAGGCGCCGCGTCCTCTCCCAACACCTCGGCAATCGCGCCGTCCTCGACCCGCAGCGCGCCTGCGCGCTCGACCCCGGCTTCGGGCCCGCCTTCGGGCCCGCCTTCGGGGTCGACCAGCCGTGCGTTGACAAACCACAAGCTCATATCCGACCGGCCATTTCTACCGAAACAAGCCTCACCCTACCCAAACCTGAAGGCGCCACTGCTCCGGCTTCATCTTGCCAAAAATAGCCCGGGGGGTGAGGTGCCGCAGGCACCGAGGGGGGCAGCGCCCCCCTTCGCAAGGCCAACCAGAACCACTCCGGCCCGCTCATGCGCCCGCCCGCTTCAACCGCCGGTCACGGGCCCGCAGGATCGTCTCCACCACGTCCTCGGCCCCAGCGACATGCTTGATCAGGTACTTGTCACCGGCCTTCGTGACCAGCTGTACATCACCGAACAGCCGCCGCACGGCCGACAATTCCATCAGGTAGACATTGCGTCCCCCCGGCCCCACGAGGCGGCGGTTGGTCAGCACCCAATGCACCCCCATCTGCTCGGAGTAGAGATACGCGCCGCGCGCCGCGATCGCCAGCACCGCGCCCAGCGAGCCGATGAACCAGTGCTCGGACCCGATGAAGGCCAGCACCATGCCCACAAGCCCCATGCCCAGCACTGCCAGCACCGTGTGGTCGCGCAGATAGGTGGCGCGGTCCGAGCGGATGTCGATCAGCCGCTTCTCGCCCTTCTCCAGGTCCACCACCGTGTCGGCCACGCGGGTCTCGGGGATGCGGGCGTCGGGGATGCGCTCAGCCATCGGCGGCCTCGCGCAGCCGTTCGCGCTGGCGGGTCTCGCGCAGGGTGTCGGCGAGCCGCTCCATCACCGCCATGCGCACCGCGACACCCATCTCCACCTGCTCCTGAATGACCGAGCGGGTGATGTCGTCGGCGATCATCCCGTCGATCTCGACCCCGCGGTTCATGGGCCCGGGGTGCATGACGATGGCATCGTCCTTCGCGCGGGCAAGCTTCGCCGCATCCAGCCCGTAGCGGGCGAAATATTCACGCTCGGACGGTATGAAGCCGCCGTCCATGCGCTCCTTCTGCAGGCGCAGCATCATCACCACGTCGGCCCCGTCCAGCCCGGCCTCCATGTCCTCGAAGACCTCGCACCCCCAGTCGGCGGCGCCCGCGGGCATCAGCGTCGGCGGGCCGACCAGGCGCACCCGGCTTTCCATCCGGTTCAGCAGCAGGATGTTCGAGCGCGCCACGCGGGAATGCGCGATATCCCCGCAGATCGCCACCACCAGCCGGTGCAGCCGTCCCTTGGCTCGCCGGATGGTGAGCGCATCCAGCAGCGCCTGGGTCGGATGCTCGTGCCGCCCGTCACCAGCGTTGATCACCGCGCAATTGACCTTCTGCGCCAGGAGGTCCACCGCCCCCGAGAGCGGATGGCGCACCACCAGCAGGTCCGGGTGCATGGCGTTGAGCGTCAGTGCCGTGTCGATCAGCGTCTCGCCCTTCTTCAGGCTGGAGTGCGCCATGGACATGGTCATCACATCAGCCCCCAGCCGCTTGCCCGCCAGTTCGAAACTGGCCTGGGTGCGGGTCGAGGCCTCGAAGAACATGTTGATCTGGGTCATGCCCGCCAGCGCGTCGGCGTGCTTGCTGGCCGACCGGTTGAGCGCGACGTAGGTTTCGGCGAGATCCAGCAGTGCGGTGACCTCGTCCGGGCGCAGCGGGTCGATACCCAGAAAATGCGTCCGCCTGAACGTCATGCCGAAAGCTCCCCGCCTGCTGAGGCGGTTATAGGAAGCGTGACCGGGTCGGGCAAGCACTGTTCGACCGCGCGCGCCACGCAGCCGTGGCCACGCCTCCGCACTGTGGCGCCACGAGTGCAAAGGGGCGGGTAAAGGGGCGGGCAAGCGGGCGCTCCCGCCCCCGGGCTGGCGCCGCGAGTTCCCTGCGCCGCCGCCGGGGTTGGGCCGGGCCCGCGCGCCTTGCGCGCG
>SKMI01000061.1 GCA_007121115.1 Paracoccaceae bacterium
CCCACCCCGCGCGCCCCGGCCCGGAGAGCATGCGGGTGGGGGCTTGGGTGCCTCAGCCGGGTTCGGTCAGATTGGCCCGTGTGGCGTTATCGACGGCGCCGTCCGCCCCGCTGCCCTGTGCCCCGCGTTCGCGATAGGGGGTCGTGTTGTAATGCGCGCGGTAGCATTTGGAGAAATGCGACGGCGAGGTGAAGCCCGAGGCCAGCGCCACGTTGATCACGCTCATGTCGGTCTGCATCAGCAGGTTGCGCGCCCGGGCCAGCCGCAGTTCCATGTAATAACGCTTCGGGCTGCGGTTCAGGTAGCGCCGGAACAGGCGTTCCAGTTGCCGGGTGGACATGCCCACTTCGTGCGCCAGGTCGGCGGGGCTGATCGGATCCTCGATGTGGCTTTCCATGATCTCGATCACGCGGCCCAGCTTGGGATGGCGCACCCCGATGCGCGTGGGGATCGACAGCCGCTGCGTGTCGCGATGCGTGCGGATGGCGGAATAGATCAACTGATCGGCCACCGTATTGGCCAGGTCCTTGCCGTGGTGATCGGCGATCAGGGTCAGCATCAGGTCCAGCGAGGCGGTGCCGCCCGCGCTGGTCATGCGGTTGCCGTCGATGACGAACACGGTCTTGTTCAGGGTGACCTTGTCGAAAGCCTCGGCGAAGCCGTCATGGTTTTCCCAGTGGATCGTCGCCTCGCGCCCGTCCAGCAGCCCGGCGCGGGCCAGCGCATGGGCGCCGGTGCAGATACCGCCCAGCGCGGCGCCGTGGCGGGCCTGCCGACGCAGCCAGTTGATCACCGCGGGCGTGGTCGCCTTCTGCACATCGACCCCGCCGCAGGCCAGCACGATGCTGCCGTGTTCGATATCGCGCAGCCCGTCGTCCAGCCGATACCGGGCGCCGTTGGAACACTGCGCTTCGGTTCCCTCCTCGCCCACCAGCCGCCAGGTGTAGAGCGTGCGCCCGGCGGCCCGGTTGGCCAGCCGCAACGGCTCCAGCGCCGACGCGAAGGCCAGCATGGAAAAGCGGTTGAGCAGCAGGAACACGAAATGGCGCGGCGCGCTGGTGTCACCACCGTGCTGGCGGTCGCCTTGGGGTCTTCGGGGGGCGGGTCTGGACATGCGAGTCTGCGAGCACGGGGTTCGAGTCCGAGAAGATCAGGTTTTTCCGGGGCCTTCAAGCGGAACCGGCGCCGGGGCGAAAGCGGGCTTCTGACATCCGGGACAAAGCTGCGTGACAGGGCTTGATCTGCTATGGCGCCGTTTTGCTGCGACTGGGAGGATAGCCATGCACAACCAACCCACCCCGGACAATGCCACGCTGACGCAGGCCGGGCGCGCCGTCTGGTCCAGCGGCGATTTCAACGTGATCGCCCGCCAGACCATGAATGTCGCCGAGAATCTGATCCGCACCGCCGATCCGCGCCCCGGCGTAAACGTGCTGGATATCGCCTGCGGCAGCGGCAATGTCGCGCTGATCGCCGCGCGCCGGTATTGCGCGGTTACGGGCATCGATATCGCCGACAACCTGATCGCGGCCGCGCGCCGTCGCGCTGAAGCCGAGGGCAGCGAAATCGACTTTCGCACCGGCGATGCACAGGACCTGCCCTTCGATGACGGCGCCTTCGATCTGGTGACCTCGGCCTTCGGGATCATGTTCGCCCCGGACCAGCACCGCGCAGCCGCCGAGGCCCTGCGCGTCACCCGCCCCGGCGGGCGGCTGGTACTGGCCAACTGGATGCCCGAAGCCTTCGGGCGCGATTTCTTCGGCGCCCACGCCCGCCACGCGCCCCCGCCCGAAGGCGTGCCCTCGCCGCTGACCTGGGGCAGCGAGGCAGGGGTCAACGCGCTGCTGGGCGATGGAGTCCGGGACATCGAATGCCGAGGCGGCACGGGCTACGGGTTCTTCCGCTCGGTCGACCACGCGGTCGAGGTGTTTTCCGCGTATTTCGGCCCCACCATCCGCGCGCTGCAGGTGGTCGGTCCCGAGGGCGCCGACGCCCTGCACGCCGACCTGGCCCAGGTCATCGCCACCCACAACCTTGCCGACGACGGCACGGTGCGGATGCAGACCGATTACCTGCTGACCATCGCCACCCGCGCCTGACCGCCGGTGCGTCGCTTGCGCGCTTTGCCGCGCCGGGGGCTGCGCTCTCACATATGATGGACGTTGTCCGCGCGAAAGGCTCTGCGGGTGCGATAGGCGGTTCTGCGGACAGAGCGGTTGATAACGGCTCTATTCGCCCTCAGAGCCGAGAGGTGTGGAAAGCCTGTTCCAAGCATCCCTGAATTGCGGCTGATCGTAGGCCTTCGGTTGAAGCCAGTATGACTGCACCCCTGCCTTGCTCTTTGCAGGGTCGCTATGGAAACAAAGATCAACAACCTCCTGCCGCCTCAATATGAAGCACGTCGGGGTGTGCGTTTTCGCGTTGATAGTGATGATCCACCAATCCGACCGAAGGTTGCCCAGTTTCGATCCCAGTCCGACCGGAACTCTCCTAGACAGTCCCTTGCTCTGCACCCCGAAGATGATGGTCTCTGCATCGTTCGCGCAATACAGGTCGCTTCCCTTCGCGTTGCGCGTGGTGGGCATCACGTTCCAGCCCCGCTTAGAAAGCTGCCATGCGACATAGTGCATGGCAGCATTCCCCGTCGCCTGCGATGATTTAACGTCCACGTTGATGCCCTCAACCACTCTTGACGGCAATGTAGTCTCAACTTTGTATATCCGACAAGTCCGACACGGCTCGTGCTGAACTGTGACCATTTATCTATGATGGGCTCCCAGCTGTCGTCGGCAATCTTGCGTCAGGTGGCGCACACCATACCTTTGGCGTCGGCAACTGGCGGGGCGGGACATGGACAGCGGTGCAGTGGTGTTCCGGCAGGCGCGGGCGGATGATCTGCCCGCAATCCTGACGCTCCTGCGCGACGACCGGCTGGGCGCCGTGCGCGAAACAGCGTCCGAGGCTGCCTATGCCACCGCCTTCGCCCGCCTGCTGGCCGAGCCGGACAACCACTTGATCATCGGTGAAATCGGCGGCACGCCGGTGGCCACCTATCAGATCACCTTCATCACCGGGCTGTCGCTGGGCGCCACACGGCGCGCGCAGATCGAAAGCGTGCGCGTGGCCTCGGGAATGCGGGGCGCGGGGCTTGGCGCGCGGCTGATGGCGGACGCCACCGACCGCGCCCGTGCCGCAGGCTGCACGCTCATGCAACTGACAACCAGCGCCTCCCGCGCGGATGCGCAGGCGTTTTACGCCCGCCTCGGCTTTACCCCAAGCCACATCGGCTTTAAGTCCCAGATAAGCCCAGCGGAGGACCCGACATGCCCGACGACCTGATCAACTCCTTCATGAACGGCCCGGACGAGAAGGGCCGCTTCGGTATCTTCGGCGGGCGCTTCGTGTCCGAGACCCTGATGCCGCTGATCCTGGAACTGGAAGCCGAATACGAACGCGCCAAGACCGATGACAGCTTCTGGGCGCAGATGGATGACCTCTGGACTCATTACGTGGGCCGCCCCTCGCCGCTCTATTACGCCGAACGCCTGACCGAGGCGCTGGGCGGTGCCAAGGTCTACATGAAGCGCGACGAGCTGAACCACACCGGCGCGCACAAGATCAACAACGTGCTGGGCCAGATCCTGCTGGCCATGCGCATGGGCAAGACCCGGATCATAGCCGAAACCGGGGCGGGGCAGCACGGCGTCGCCACCGCCACGGTCTGCGCGCGCTTCGGGCTGCAATGCGTGGTCTACATGGGCGCGCATGATGTGGAGCGGCAAAAGCCGAACGTCTTCCGCATGAAGCTGCTGGGCGCCGAGGTGGTGCCCGTGACCAGTGGGCGCGGCACCTTGAAGGACGCCATGAACGACGCCCTGCGCGACTGGGTGACCAATGTGCGCGACACCTTCTACTGCATCGGTACCGTGGCGGGCCCGCACCCCTATCCGGCCATGGTGCGCGATTTCCAGTCGATCATCGGCCAGGAGGTGCGCCGCCAGATGACCGAGCGCGAAGGCCGCCTGCCCGACACGCTGGTCGCCGCCATCGGCGGGGGGTCGAACGCCATGGGGCTGTTCCATCCGTTCCTGGATGACCCGGATGTGCGCATCATCGGGGTCGAGGCCGGGGGCAAGGGCGTCGACGACCGTATGGAGCATTGCGCCTCGCTCACCGGCGGGCGCCCGGGTGTGCTGCACGGCAACCGCACCTATCTGTTGCAGGACGAGGACGGCCAGATCCTCGAAGGCCATTCGATCAGCGCCGGGCTGGACTATCCCGGCATCGGCCCCGAACACTCCTGGCTGCATGAAACGGGCCGCGCCGAATACGTCAGCATCACCGATGACGAGGCGCTCGACGCCTTCCAGCGCTGCTGCGCGCTCGAAGGGATCATCCCGGCGCTGGAGCCCAGCCACGCGCTGGCCCATGTGCTGAAGATCGCGCCGGACCTGCCGCAGGACCACCTGCTGGTCATGAACATGTGCGGGCGGGGCGACAAGGACATCTTCACCGTCGCCCAGCACCTGGGGTTCGAGATGGGCGGCTGAGCGGCACTCAGGCGCTATGCCGGTCCCGCTCCTGCTGGTGTTGACGGCGGCCGGCTTCGGCGCCGCGCCGCTGCTGATCACGCTTTCGGTCCAGCATTTCCCGCCCTTCACCCTGGGCGCGCTGCGCGCCGTGCTGGGGCTGCCGCTCCTGGCGGTGGCGGCGGTGCTGCTGGCCACCCGGCGGCGCTATGCAGCCTCGGACCTGATGACCGCGCTGGTCGGCGGGGTGCTGGTGATCGCAGTGCCCTTCGTCACCATGGCGGCGGGTATGCAATACATCCCTTCGGGGCTGGGCGGCATGCTTTACGCCACCATGCCGCTGTTCACGCTGGGGCTGGCGGCGGTGGCGCTGCGCGATGAACCGGTCAGCCGCGCGCAGGTGATCCGCATCGCGCTGGGGCTGGCGGGCGTTGTGCTGATCGCCGGTCCCGCGCTGGTGGCCGACGGGATGGGACAGGCCGGCTGGGGCACCTTACTGACGCTGCTTTCACCGCTCAGCTACGCCGCCGGGAATGTCTGGTTCCGCCGCCGCGCACCGCTGCCACCGCTGGTGCTCAGCGCCGCAATGTTCGCCGTCGGCGCGGTGCTTATGCTCCCCGCCGCGTGGCTGATCGACGGCGTGCGCGCGCTCCCCGCGGCACCCTCGGTCTGGGTCCTCCTCGCCGCGCTGGTGGTGCTGGCCACCGTGGCCCCGGCGCTGCTGAACTACATGCTGGTCCGCCGCGCGGGCGCCAATCGCGCCGCGCTGGTGATGTTCCTGATGCCGGGCTTCGCGGTGCTCTTCGGCTGGGCCTTCCGGGGCGAGACGCTGCCATGGCTCAGTTTCGCGGGCCTCGCCATCGTCATCGCCGTCTCGCTGCCCACACGGCGTAAACCCTGACCGCCCTTGCCGTGCCCGCCCCACCGCGCCAGAGTGCCGGTCAGGAGGACCCGCCATGAAACCCATCGCCGCCGCAGCCCTTCTCACCGCCACAGTGGCCGTTGCCGAAGCCCCCATCAGCTTCGACGCCTACCTTGCCGAAATGGACCGAACCCCCGTCAGTTTCGACGGCCACATCTACTTCGACCCCTCCGGCACCGGCGGCGGCTTCGGCTTCCTGCGCGACGGCGAGCGCGGCATCCACGGCGCCGTCATCGACGCTGGCCGCGCCATCCGCGAGGAGATCGAGGCCAACTGCCAGCAGAACGCATTCATGGTCGACCGCCGCCGCACCTGCGCCATCGAAGGCACCGGCACGGTCGAGATTCGCGGCGCGCAGGTCTACCTCAGCATTGACACCGTCAGCCGCCTCGACCCACCGCAAGACTGAGCCCTTCCGCTTCATCTTGCCCGAAATACCCCGGGGGGAGGCCCGGCGCAGCCGGGACGGGGGGCAGCGCCCCCCCTCCGACGCCCGCCGTCAGTGCGCCCCGCGCGGCATGGGCGTCGCATGGGCGTCGTATTCCGACCAGTCCTCGATATCGGGATAGAACCGCCGCCGCCAGGCGCGGACCCTGGGGTTCATGAACCGCCGCCACAGGGGCGGGATCATCGCCAGCGTGGTCAGCGCCGGGTAGCCATAGGGCAGTTGCGGCGCCGCGTCCTCGGCATAGGTCTGCAACAGGGGAAAGCGGCGCTCGGGCTTGTAGTGGTGATCCGAATGGCGCTGCAGGTTGATCATCAACCAGTTCGACGCCCGGTGCGCCGCGTTCCAGCTATGGTGCGGGCGCACCGGCTCGTAGCGCCCGTCGCCCATATGTCGCCGGGTCAGGCCGTAGTGTTCGATGTAATTGGTCAGCTCCAGCTGCCAGATGGCGATGAAGGCCTGCCAGACAAACAGCCCCAGCCCCGCCCAGCCGCCGATCCAGAAGGCCAGCGCCAGAAATCCCCCCTGCAGCGCCGCATAGCGCCAGAACGGGTTGCGCCAGTGCCAGACGGGCAGGCCGCGCCGGGCCAGCATCGCCGCTTCCGCCCGCCAGGCCGAGGGCGGGCAATCGCGCAGCACGCGCCAGAAATAGGCCTGAAACCCCTCGTCCAGCCGCGCGGTGACCGGATCGCGCGGGGTGCCGACCCAGGAGTGATGCACCAGCAGATGCTCGGACCGGAAATGGCTGTAAAGCACCGAGGCCAGCAGCAGATCGCCCAGCCAGCGCTCCAGCTTCGTGCGCTGGTGCAAGAGTTCGTGGGCATAGACGATTCCGATCACCCCGGACATGACGCCGACGCCAAAGAACAGCGCCACGACCTCGAACCAGTGCAGGTGATCGGTGACCGAGACCCACCAGAGCGCGCCGAAGATGACGCCGAACTGCACGGGAAACCAGATCAGGGTGATTGCGCGATACCAGAACAGGTCCGCAAGCGGGGTCTCCACATTCGGGTTTTCCCGGTTCAGCCCGGTCAGGAAATCCATCAGCGTGAACACGCCCCAGCCGTAGACCGGCATGGCCAGCAGCCACCACCCGCCCCACCAGGCCGCCGCGGCGATCAGCGGCAGAAAGCCGAGCGAGACCCAGAAGGGCAGGGCAGCGCTCAACTTGCGGAACTGCTCAGGGCTCATGACCGGGTCCGTATCTGCGTCTTGCGGCGGATATAGGGCAAAATCCCGCTGCGCGCAGCCCCCGCGCGCTGCGTCACCTCAGCGCTTGTAGGTCCCCACCAGCCCGTCCATCAGGTCCGGCTGCACCACCTCGATCCAGTAACCATCGGGGTCGCGGATGAAGGCGATCTCCTTCATGCCGCCCTCGCCGAGCTTCTTCTGGAAGGTCACGCCCAACCGCTCGAACCGGGCGCAGGCGGCTTCGATGTCAGGCACGGCGATACAGATGTGGCCGAAGCCCTTGGGGTCGCTGTTGCCCGAATGCATCTCGGTGTCGTCGCCCTCGGTCCCCCAGTTGTGGGTCAACTCCAGCAGCCCCGCGCGCGAGAATGTCGCCGCCAACGAGCCATCGGCCTGATCGGCGTGGCCGCGCGGCTGCAGGAAGTAGAGCGAGAAGCGGGCCTCTTCGAAATCCAGCCGCGTGATCAGCCGGAAGCCCAGCACCTGCTCATAGAACTCCAGCGACCGCACCGGCTCCTTGATCCGGAACATGGTGTGGGTCAGCACATAGCCGCCGGTTTCTTCGACAGTATCGGTCATGGTCACGGATCCTCTTTCGCAAAAGCTTCATTTTCTTGCCGAAAATACTCCAGCCTGACGCCGCCATGCAACCCGAGGCCGCAAGCGTGCGCGCGCGCCCCGAGCCAACCAACCCTGCAAGTCAAGGGGGCGCTCCCGTCCGTCTTCCGTCGGCTTGCGCCTCCGTCATCCCGTTGGGCCGGGCGCCGCGCAAGCGCGGCGCACGGCCCAACGCCTGCACCGTCGCAGGGAACCTGCGGCGGCGCAGGGGGCGGGAGTACCCCTTTTCAAAGCGCGTCACGGACGGTCAGGGCGGGGCGGGCGATGGACCAGACCTTGCGCATCACGGTGGGAAGTGCGCCGGGGTCGAATTCACGGGAGTGGATGAAGGCGCCCCGTTCCGGCCGGGTGTCCTGCGGCACCTGCGCGAGCATTACGGTCAGGCGCAGGTGAAAATGGGTGAAGGTGTGGCGTGCCTCGGCCCCGGCCGGTGTCCAAGTGGCCGCCAGCGGCGGAGCCTCTTCCGCCACCCCCTCGCGCCATGCGCCCCCCGGCCAGCCCAGCATCCCGCCCAGCAGTCCCTTCGGCGGGCGGCGTTCCAGCAGCAGCGCGCCGTCGGCGCGCTGCGCGACATAGACGATCCCGCGCCGGACCGGCTTTGCCGCCTTCGCCACCTTCGCGGGCAGGTCCGCCGCGACCCCGGCGACCCGTGCCGCGCAGTCAGCGGCCAGCGGGCAGATGCCGCAGGCGGGCGCGCGCGGGGTGCAGATCGTGGCGCCCAGGTCCATCAGCGCCTGCGCATAATCTCCTGCGCGCGCCGCCGGCGTCAGCCGCCCGGCCAGCGCCACCAGTTCCGGCTTGGCCGCGGGCAGTGGCTTTCGCACCGCATGGAGCCGCGCCATGACCCTTTCGACATTGCCGTCCACCACCGTCGCGCGCGCGCCGAAGGCGATGGCAGCGATGGCGGCGGCGGTATAGGGGCCGATGCCGGGCAATTCCTGCAACCCGGCGCGGTCGCGCGGAAACCCCCCGCGCGCCGCCACGATCCGCGCGCATTTCAGCATGTTGCGCGCCCGCGCGTAATATCCCAGTCCCGCCCAGGCGGCCATTACCTCGGCCTCGTCTGCCGCCGCCAGCGCCGCCACGTCCGGCCAGCGGGCGGTGAAGCGTTCGAAATACCCCTTCACCGCTGCCACCGTGGTCTGTTGCAGCATCACCTCGGACAGCCAGACCCGGTACGGATCGGGCGCTGCGTCGCTGCCCGGCGGAACACGCCACGGCAGCATCCGCGCATGGCGGTCATACCAGGCCAGAAGCCTGGGCGCGATCAGCGGCGGTACGGTGTCGTCACGCATTCTTGACCCTGCACGGCCTCCCTGTCGTCCCTGCGGTTGTGCAGGCCACTGGCGCCCGGCGCCACCATCCCTAGAATAGGGCAAGCCCGACAGGACGCCAGAGGCTCCGTATGCATGATCCCAGCGCCCCCGGATACGGGGCGGACCGCAACACGACCGATAGCGCCCTTGCTCCCGATGCTGCGGGCGCGCAAAGACGGGGGCGCGGGTTTCGCGCGGCGGGTGGGCTGTTGCGCGGCCCCATCCGCAAGGTGAGCGAGAGCCGTGGCTTTGCCGTTGCCCGCGTGCTGACACATTGGGCGGAAATCGCCGGGGCCGGGACGGCGCAGTTGTGCCGCCCGGTGCGGATCGGCTACGCGCGCGGCGGGCTTGGCGCAACGCTGACGCTGCTGGTCTCGGGACCTCATGCGCCGCAGGTGCAGATGCAGCTTGAAGCGATCCGTGCCCGCGTCAATGCCGCCTATGGCTACAATGCCATCGCGCGCATCGTCCTGACCCAGACTGCACCGCACGGGTTTGCCGAGGCGCAGGCGGCCTTTGCGCCCGCTCCCGGTACGCCCGTTGGCGCCGCGCCGGGCGGGCGCGCCGCGACCGAAAGCAGCGCGAGCGCCCCGCCGCAGGCGCGGCTGGATGCGGCGCGTGCCGGTGCCGACGGAATCGTCGATGAGCCCCTGCGCAGCGCATTGGAAACGCTGGCGCTCAACGTCATGACCAGAAACGACCGACCGAAAGGACCCTGAGATGCAGAGCAGAGTTATCCCCGCCGCCCTGGCCATCGCCGCAATCGCCGCCGGGGGCTGGTGGTTTCTGGGCTCCGACCCGCAGCCCGAGGCACCGGCGCTGCCGACATCCGGCGCGGCCAGCGCCGAAACGGTGGCCGCTGCCGACCTGCCGGACGTGCCCGAAATCACGCTTGGCGATCCCGACGCGCCGGTGACGGTGGTGGAATACGCCTCTTTCACCTGCCCGCATTGCGCCAACTTCCACCTTGGTCCCTTCCAGGACATCAAGGCCAATTTCATCGACACCGGTCAGATTCACTACATCACCCGCGAGGTCTATTTCGATCCCTATGGGCTCTGGGCGGCCATGGTGGCGCGCTGCGGCGGCACCGAGCGCTATCACGGCGTGTCGGAACTCATTTACCAGAACCAGCGCGAGTGGACCTCGGGGGACAGTCCGGCGGCGGTGGCTGAAAACCTGCGCCGGATCGGGCGTCAGGCCGGGTTGAGCAATGACGAAGTGAACGCCTGCCTTGAAGATCGCGAGAAGGCGCTGGCGCTGACCGCCGCCTATCAGCGCAACGCCGAGGCGGACGACATCCGTGCCACGCCGACCTTCATGATCAACGGGCGACAGTATTCCAACATGCCCTACGCCGAGTTCGAAGCGGTGCTGAACGATCTGCTTCAGGACTGACGGAAACCACCCCGCCCCGGGACACCGCTCCCGGGGTCGACCCGCTCCCGGGCGCCCCGAACCCGTCCTGACCTGTGTGGTGGGAAACAGCGCTTTTCCATGCGCGTTTCTGGAATGTTAATCTGCCCTGGTCTAGGATTGTGGGATTACGATCCGGCACAGAACATGAGCACGCAACCCGGGGGCTTTGCGGACAGGTGAACATCGCGGGGCAGCACAGGGCAACGGAAGCGGAGATCGCGGCAAAGGGCGAGGGCGGCGCAGGCGCCGGACCCGCGGCCGATCACGCGCAGCTGCGGTTCCAGGCGCTTGTTGTCGGGCTGCTGAACCAGTTGCTGCGCGCGCCGCCTGCGGCGCTGGACAGCACCATCGAAAAGGCGATTGCCGATCTGGGCGAAGCCTGCGGATCGGATCGCACCTACATCTTTCAGCTCCGCAACGCCGAGGTGATGGACAACACCCACGAATGGGTATCGCCCGGGACCGAGCCGATGATCGCCCATCTTCAGGGGATGGAAACCGCGATGCTGGCGCCCTGGCGGCGCGATTTCGACGCCGGGCGCGAGGTGTATGTGCCGGTGGTCGCCGATCTGCCCGAGGACGATCCGGTCAAGGAAACGCTGGAGATGCAGGACATCAAGTCGCTGCTGGCGGTGCCGATGAATCACGCCGGGCAATTTGTCGGCTTTGTCGGCTTCGATGCCGTGCGCGCGCACCGGCGCTTTTCGGATGACGAGGTTCTGTTGCTGCGTTCGGTCGCCGACATGATCAACACGGTGATCCAGCGCCGGCAGGCGTTGGCGGCGGTGGATGCGGCCAAGCAGCGCTCCCGGCAACTTGAAAGCGACCTGAAGGCAACCCTCGATGCGTTCCCCGATCTGGTTGTCGAAGTGGATGCCGACGGTGTGATCCGGGGCGTCCACAGCGCGGCATTGGCCGATTTCTTCGTGGACCCCGTCACGCTGGTCGGCAAGACGCTGGAAGAGGCGTTGCCCCCGCGCCGCGCCGAGATGGTGCGCGGGGTGATGCGGTCCGTGGACCGGCACGACCGCAGTCAGGGGCATCAGTTCCGGTGGGACCGTGGCGATGACCCGGGTTGGTACGAGCTTTCGGCCGCAACCCGCGCCGGGGTCGGCGCCGGGGCGCGCAACAGCTATGTGCTGGTGATCCGCAACATCACCTCGCGCGTGATGGCCGAGCGCGAGGCGCGCCGCCGCCGCACCATGCTTTCGGCCATGTTCCAGCGGTCGCCCTCGGCGATTGCACTGGTGGAGCTGGACGATGACGCCCGTGTTCTGGATGTGAACCGGTCTTTGCTGGAAAACAGCGGGCTGGCCCGCGAACAGGTCATCGGCGCGCCGGTGGTGATGTTCACCACGCCCGGGTCACGCGAAAAGGCGACCGAACTGATCACCGCGCTGCGCAACGAGACCTACCTCGAACCTCAGCTCATGCATTTCACCCACGCCGATGGTCAGGAGGTGCCGATCAATGTGCGCGGCGTGCGCTACACGGATGAGGACGGTCGTGCACTGGCCTGGATCTTCGCCGAGGACCTGTCCGAGCAGCTTGCCGCGCAGGCGGCGCTGGCGAGCAAGACCGATGAGGCCGTGCGCGCCCGCGAACAGCTTGTCAACGCGGTGGAATCGCTTCCCGATGCCTTCGCCTATTTCGACAAGGACCTGAAGCTGGTGCTGCGCAACAGCAGCCGCGTGTCGCTGATCCCCGGCGACGAGGCGATCTTCCAGCCCGGCCGCGACTTCGAGGATGTGCTGCGCGATCTGGTGAACACTGGCTACATGCTCCCCGCCATCGGGCAGGAGGAGGAGTTCGTCGCCCGGACCATGGCCGATCTGCACCACCCGCGGGTGGAAACGGAAGTGCCGCTGGCGAACGGGCGCTGGTACCGGATCATGCGCGTGCGCACGCCGGACGGCGGGCTGGTCAGCATGCTCAGCGACATCACCGAACTGAAGACCGCGCATCAGCGGCTGGAAGCCGTGATCGACGGTGCGCAGGTCGGCACTTGGGAATGGGACATGCGTGTCGGTCAAAACCGGATCAACGCGCGCTGGGCAGAGATGCTGGGATACGCGCTGGATGACTTGTCTCCCATGGGGTTCGATCAGTTCCGCGCTCTGGTCCACCCCGACGACCTGCGCCTGGTTGAGCGTAAGCTTGACGAAGTTTTCCGCGGCGAGCGCAAGCAGTTTTCGCACGAAATGCGGCTGCGCCATCGCAAGGGGCATTGGATCTACGTGCTCACCAAGGGCAGGATCTCGCAGGTTGGCGCAGACGGGACGCCCATGGCCATGGCGGGTATCCACCTGGACATGACCCGCAAACGGTTGCAGGCCGAGGCGCTGGTGCGCACCAACGCCGAACTCAAGGCCGCGATGGAGCGGCAACGTCTGGCCGAGAAACGGTTTTTCGATGTCGAATCGGTCAGCAGCGACTGGTTCTGGGAAATGGATGCCGATCTGCGGTTCTCGTATCTGTCGCCCAGCCTCGAAAAGATCACCGGGCTGCAGGTCGCCGATCATATCGGCAAGACCATCACTCAAAGGATAGACGAGGTGCCAAGCGCGCGGCAGCGGGGCAACTGGGCTTGGCTCGAATCAAGGCTGGCCTCGCACACGACATTTCGTGATTTCGTCTATCAGGCGGCCTGCCCGGACGGCGTGTTGCGCTGGCTGCGCCTGGCGGGCAGTCCGTGGTTCGATGAGAGGGGCCGATTCGGAGGTTATCGCGGGGTCGGCACCGATGTGACCGCCCTGGTCGAGGCAAAGGAACGCGCCGAGGAATCGAACCGCGCCAAGACCGCCTTTCTCGCCAACATGAGCCACGAGATTCGCACACCTCTGAACGGCGTCCTCGGCATGGCCGACCTGCTGAACGAGGAACTGTCCGACCCCTGGCATCAGGAAATGCTCGAATCGATCCGTGATTCGGGGCGCTCGCTGCTGCGCATCCTCAATGATCTGCTGGACATGGCCAAGATCGAGGCTGGCAAGATGTCGCTCGACCTTGCGCCGGTGGAACTGCGCGCGCTGGTCGCCCGGCTGGAGCCGATCTATGCCGAACTGGCGCGGCGCAAGGCGCTGAAGTTCGAGGTCATCGAGGTCGAAGGCAGCGGTGGCGCACGTCTGGGGGATGCGTTGCGTCTGCAACAAATCCTGCACAATCTCCTGAGCAATGCGATCAAGTTCACCGAAACCGGCCATGTGCGCCTGCACTTGTCGGCCTTGCCCGGCGCGCCGCTGTCGATCGAGGTCGAGGATACCGGCATCGGCATGTCCGAGGACGCGCTCCAGCGTGCCTTCGAGCCTTTCGAACAGGCGGATGGCAGCACCACGCGGCGCTTTGGCGGCACGGGGCTGGGCATGCCCATTGTGCAGCATCTGGTCCGGATGATGGGTGGCACGATCACCGCCGAAAGCACCCAGGGCGAGGGCACCGTGATCCGCGTGGAGCTTCCGTTGGACGAGGTTGCGCAGAAAGTGCCCGCGACCGACCCCGGTTCCGGCCCCGAGGCCGAGACCGCACCCGCGCCCGCGCTCGCGGGGCAGGCGCGACCGCTCGCCGGTCTGCGCTTGCTGGCCGCCGATGACAACGCCACCAACCGGATGCTGCTGAAAATGATGCTCGACCGTGCCGGGGCCGAGGTCGCGTTGGTCAATGACGGGCGCGCGGCACTGGGCGCCTGGTCCGAAGCGCCTGACGCTTACGACATGGTCTTGCTGGACATCGCCATGCCGCAGATGGACGGGATCACCGCCCTGCGCCACATCCGCACCGTGGCCCGGGATCGGGCCCTGCCGCGGCCGCTCGCGTTGGCGATCACCGCCAATGCATTGCCGGATCAGGTCGATGAATTGCGCCGCGCGGGATTCGACGCGCATGTCGCCAAGCCGTTTCACGCCGCCGTGCTGGTGCGCGAGGTTCTGCGGCTGGCCCCCGCGCTGGCGCAGGGGGACGCCGCACGCGCCGACTGACCGATGAGGGCAGGCGAAGGCCGCCGTGCCAGGCCCCGTGTCGGAAGGGGTGGCGGCTCGGGGGGCATCGAGCCCCCGCTCGCCGCCGCTGCCGCGGCGCAGTTGCCGGCGATGCGCGCGGCCGGTGCCGTCACGCGGCGGGCATGCGCTCCTCGACCATATCCACGAACCAGCTTGCGCCGATGGGGATGATCTCGTCGTTGAAATCGTATTCCGGGTGGTGGAGTTTCGCGCCGGGACCGGCGCCAAGCACGATATAGGCGCCGGGGCGTTCCTCGAGCATATAGGCGAAATCCTCGCCGCCCATGTTGTAGGGCGCCTCGATGCAGCGCCCGGTCACGTTGCGACCGACGCGCATGGCGACCTCGGTCTGGGCGGGGTGATTCACCATCACCGGGTAGCCGCGCATGTAGTTCACATCGGCGGTGGCGCCGAAGGCGGTGGCGGTGTGGGTGATGAGCGCGGTGATCCGCTCTTCGGCCAAGTCCCGCATTTCTTTGGTGAGTGTCCGCACCGTGCCCTTCAGCCGCACGCGCTGTGGGATGACGTTGAAGGCCTCGGATTCGGTGCGGAAGGTGCAGGCCGACACCACGATCTGGTTGACCGGATCGGCGTTGCGGCTGACCACGGTCTGCAGTGCCAGCACGGTCTGCGCCGCCACCACCGTGGGGTCGATGGTATCCTGCGGCTTGGCGGCGTGCCCGCCGCGCCCTTCGATCACCACGTCGAATTCATCGGCCGCAGCATAGAACGGCCCGGCGCGGATGACGAACTCGCCGAAGTCATGGCCGGGGCGGTTGTGCATGCCATAGACCTCGTGGATGCCGAAACGGTCCATCAGCCCTTCGTCGCACATCACCTTGGCGCCGCCGCCGCCCTCTTCGGCGGGCTGGAAGATCACCACCACGGTGCCGTCGAAGTTGCGCGTCTCGGCAAGGTGCCGGGCGGCGCCCAGAAGCGTGGTGGTGTGGCCGTCATGGCCGCAGGCGTGCATCTTGCCCGGCGTCTTGGAAGCATGGGGCAGGCCCGTCGCCTCGTATATCGGCAGCGCGTCCATGTCGGCGCGCAGGCCGATCACCTTGCCCGAGCCGGTTGCCCGCCCCTGGATCACTCCGACCACGCCGCTTTTCGCGATCCCTTCGACCACCTGATCGCAGCCCATTTCGCGCAAAGCCTGGGCCACGCGGCTGGCGGTGCGGAAACAGTCGAACCCCAGTTCGGGGTGGGCATGAAGATCGCGCCGAAAGGCCCTGAGTTCGGGCAGCATTTCGGCAAAGCGGTTGCGAACGGGCATGGGGGCTCCGGGGTGATTTCGGTTGCGCGCACCCTAGTCGCAGCGCCGGGGGTGGACAAGGGGCGGCGGGCGGGATTGACTGCTGTGATGGGCGTGCCACCAAGGCGCGCCGGACATGCCCGAAATTCTGGCGCTCGGCGCCAAAGGAAGGAGCCTTTGCCATGCAGAACACCTCGGACATCGGCGCGCGGATCGCCGCTCACGCCCCGGACCTGACCGCGCTGGCCGACCGGGTCTGGGACACGCCCGAAACGCTCTATGCCGAATACGCCTCCTGCGACGCGCATGCGGAAACCTTGCGCGCCAAGGGGTTCCGGGTGACCGAAGCCTTGGCAGGCATTCCCACCGCGGTGATGGGCGAGGCGGGCAGCGGCGGGCCGGTGATCGCCATCCTGGGCGAGTATGACGCGCTGCCGGGGCTGAGCCAGGTCGCCGGGATCGCCGAACCGCGCGAACTGGTGCCGGGCGGGGACGGGCACGGCTGCGGGCACAACCTGCTGGGCGCAGCGGCGCTGCTGGCGGCCTGCGCGGTGAGGGACTGGCTGGAGGCCACGGGCACGCCGGGCCGCGTGCGCTACTACGGCTGCCCGGCCGAGGAAGGGGGCGCGGCCAAGGCCTTCATGGTGCGCGAGGGCGCCTTTGCGGATGTGGATGCGGCGATCACCTGGCACCCGAACTGCTTCACCATGGTCGATGACCCGCTGGCGCTGGCGAACACGCGGGTGGATTTCACCTTTGTGGGGCGATCCTCGCACGCGGCCATGTCGCCGCATCTGGGCCGGTCGGCGCTGGACGCGGTGGAGCTGATGTCGGTGGGTGTGAATTACATGCGCGAGCACATGCCCTCGGACGCGCGCATCCATTACGCCTATCTGGACGCGGGCGGCAAGGCGCCGAACGTGGTGCAGGGCCGCGCGCAGGTGCGCTATTCCATCCGGTCGCTGAATTCGGGCACGGTGCGGGAGCTGGTGGAACGGGTGCGCAAGGTGGCACAGGGCGCGGCGCTGATGACCGAAACGCAGGTGAGCGATCGGATCTTCAGCGCGGTTTCCAGCCATCTGGAGAACCTGACCATGGACCGCGCCATGCAGGACGTGCTGGACGAGATCGGTGGAGTGCCGTTCGATGACGCCGACCGGGCGTTTGCCGCCGAGATTCAGGCGACCTTGACCGAAGGCGACATCGCCACCGCCTATGCCCGCGTGGCGTGCGACCCGGCGCCCGATACGCCGCTGTTCGACGGGGTGATCCCGATGCGGCCGGGCGGGCAAGTAATGGTGGGGTCCACGGATGTGGGCGATGTGACCTGGGCGGTGCCCACGACCGAGGTGCTGGTCGCCACCCATGCCATCGGCACGCCAGGGCATTCATGGCAGACCACGGCGCAGGGCAAGACCGCGGCGGCGCACAAGGGGATGACCCATGCCGCCACGGCGATGGGGCGGCTGGCCGAAAAGCTGATCGCCGATCCGGACCTGCTGGCGGCGGCCAAGGCGGAACACGCCGAGCGGCTGGCGCGCACACCCTATGTCTGCCCGATCCCCGAGGATGTGGCGCCGCCCCTGGTGCCGCGCCCGCAAGCGGCGGAGTGAAGGCGCACCGCCACGCCCCCCGCGTGTCGTGCCCCGCCCACCCACCCGCACGCCACGCGG
>SKMI01000077.1 GCA_007121115.1 Paracoccaceae bacterium
CCGGCGCAAGCGCCGGACGGGGCATGGTGGCGAGTGGCGGTCAGAGCCCGAGGCAGTAGCGCATGATGGCCTTTTGCGCGTGGAGGCGGTTTTCGGCCTCGTCCCAGATCACGGATTGGGGGCCGTCCATGACCGCGTTAGTGACCTCTTCCTCGCGGTGCGCGGGCAGGCAGTGCATGAAGAGCGCGTCGGGCTTGGCGGCGGCCATGAGCGCCTCGTTCACCTGATAGCCGCGCAGCAGGTTGTGGCGGCGTTCGCGGGTGGACTGGCTGTCATGCATGCTGACCCAGGTGTCGGTGACCACCAGATCGGCGCCCCGGACCGCTTCGAAGGGGTCGCGGGTGAGGGTGACCGTGCTGCCTTTGCCGCGTGCGAAGGCCACCGCCGCCGGGTCCGGGTCCAGCGCCTCCGGCCCGGTGAAGGTCAGGTCGAAGCCAAGCTGCCCGGCGGCATGCAGGAAAGAGGAACAGACGTTGTTGCCATCCCCGGACCAGACCACCTTGCGCCCGGCGATGGGACCGCGGTGTTCCTGAAAGGTCATCACATCGGCCATGATCTGGCAGGGGTGGCTTTCGTTGGTCAACCCGTTGATCACCGGGACGGTGGCGTGGTCGGCCATCTCGTGCAGGACCGATTCCTCGAAGGTGCGGATCATGATCAGGTCCACGAAGCGCGACAGCACCCGGGCGGTGTCGGCGATGGTCTCGCCGTGCCCGAGTTGCAGTTCCGAGCCCGAGAGCACCATGGTCTGCCCGCCCATCTGCCGCACGCCCAGGTCAAAGCTGATCCGCGTGCGGGTGGAGGGTTTTTCGAAGATCAGCGCCACCATGCGGTTCGCCAGCGGTTGTTCGGCGTCAGGGGTGGCGCGCGGCGCGCCATCGCGGGCGGTCTTCATCGCGGCAGCCTGATCGAGGATGGTGCGCAGGGCGGCGGCGTCGGTGGTGTGGATGTCGAGGAAATGCGGCATGGATCAAGGCCTTCGGTCGGCCGGGTCAGCGGGGGCCAGCCCCCGCACCCCCGGAGTATTTGGAGCAAGATGAAGGATCAGGCGAGGATCCCGGCGGCGCGGTCGAGGCGGGTGACGGCCTCGGCGAGTTCGTCCTTGGTGATGGTCAGGGGTGGCAGGAGGCGCACCACATTGTCGGCGGCGGGCACTGTCAGCAGGTGCTGGTCGCGCGCGGCGGCCACGAGGTCGGTGTTGGGGACCTTGCATTTCAGCCCGAGCATGAGGCCGGTGCCGCGCACGCTCTCGATCACCTGCGGGTGGGCGGCGGCGAGGCCTTCGAGCTTCTGGCGCAGGGTGGCGCCCTTGCGGGCGACGTGGCCGAGGAAGGCGGGGTCGGTGATGATCTCCATCACCTTGGTGCCCACGGCGCAAGCCAGCGGGTTGCCGCCGTAGGTGGTGCCATGGGTGCCCGCGGTCATGGCCTGCGCGGCGCGCGCTGTGGCGAGCGTTGCGCCGAGCGGGAAGCCGCCGCCGATGCCCTTGGCGATCATCATGATGTCAGGGGTCACGCCCGCCCATTCATGCGCGAAGAGCTTGCCCGTCCGGCCCATGCCGCACTGCACCTCGTCGAAGATCAGGAGCGCGCCGGTCCGGTCGCAGGCCGCACGCAGGCCCTTCAGGCAGGCGTCGGGCAGCGGGCGGATGCCGCCTTCGCCCTGGATCGGCTCCACGATCACGGCCGCGACGCTGTCATCGAGCGCGGCGTCGAGCGCGTCATGATCGCCGAAGGGGAGGTGCAGGAAGCCGGGCAGCAGGGGGCCGAAGCCCTCGGTCAGCTTGGCACTGCCCGCGGCCGAGATGGCGGCCATGGAGCGGCCGTGGAAGGCGCCTTCGAAGGCGAGGATGGTGTGGCGTTCCGGAGCCCCGGCCTGATGCCAGTAGCGCCGCGTCATCTTGACGGCAAGTTCCAGCGCCTCGGTCCCCGAGTTGGTAAAGAATACCGTATCGGCGAAGCTGTGTTCCACCAGCGCAGCGGCCAGAGCCTCCTGCGCAGGGATGTTGAAGAGGTTGGAGGTGTGCCAGAGCTTGCCCGCCTGTTCGGTGAGCGTGGCCACCAGCGCCGGGTGCGCGTGGCCCAGCGCATTCACCCCGATCCCCGAGGTCAGGTCCAGGAAGCGGCGGCCGTCACGCTCGATCAGCCAGGCGCCTTCGCCGCGCTCGAAGCTCAGCGGCGCGCGGGCATAGGTGGGCAGGATCGGGGGAAAGCTCGCATCGTTCATGGGCGTATCCTCTGGGATGGGCTGAGACGCCGCATTGGGCGCGGCCCCGGGGTCAGTTGGGTTGGAAGACAGAGCAGCACATCGCAGGCTGCCGCGTATCAGGCGCGGCGGCGGCGTCGCAGGTGGAGGGGTGCAGGCGTGCTCATGACGGTGGCGTTACCAGCCCTTGCCGTCGCTGTCCATTGCAAAGTTGCTGTCCATCACGAAGTCGCGGGGCGCGTGGATGCTTCAGTCCGCGGTCACCTGCCGCAAGATGCGCTGGCCGGGCAGATCGGCGCCCAGGATCTGCGTCCGGGTCTCGCGGGCGAACGTGCGGAGCAGCGCGCGATAGAATCCTTCGGCGGTGGTGACGGTGGCGCGGGCCACGGCGCCGGTGCGGGTTTCGGCGGCGGTCCCGGCCTCGACCTGCACCGGATAGGTCGCCAGCAGACGCCCGGCGTCATCCACCAGCCGCACCGTGCCCTGCAGCCGCGAGCGGTCGCGGCCAAAGGCGGTGCCGACGCTGCCCGCAAGGTTCATCCGCGCGATTTCCACCGACATGGTCACCCCGTCGCCGCTGATCCGATCCGAAAACTCCTGCCGCAGGGTGGCCCGCAGGTCGGGGCCCAGGCGGCTGGCGCTTTCGGCGGCGCGGGTGCTTTCGAACGCGGCGCCGGTGGTCACCACCTCGATCCGGGCGATCCGCAGCCGCGCGCGGGCTTCGCGCCCCAGCGGGTTGGACCCCGGCTGCGGCGCGCAGGCGGCGACGGCGCCCGCCAGAAGGGACAGCATGAAGGCGCGGCGGGGCAGGGGGGACATGGGCAAACTCCGGTATCTTGAACGCCGACCGGGCCGCAGAGAGAGACGACCCGATCGCGCATGACCTTAGCCCCATCGTCGCCGGAATCCAAATCGCCACCGCGCACAGGCGTGACCGGCATGGGCGGCCTTCGCGGTTGCCAGAGCGCGGCATTCGGCGTATCACCGCACCCATGTCAGGGTTTTTCGACATCGCCGACCACGCGCGCCTGCCGCAGCGTTTCAGCCGCGAAAACCGGTCGGTGCTGGCGCGCCTAGGCTGAGCGCGCCTGCCCGCAACCCTGCCCCTGATTTTTCCGAAACACCGGGAACCCGCGCCATGACCGCATCGAAAACGCTGTATGACAAGATCTGGGACGCCCATGTCGTCCATGAAGACTCGGACGGCACCAGCCTTCTGTATATTGACCGCCATCTGGTGCACGAGGTCACCAGCCCGCAGGCATTCGAGGGGCTGCGCATGACCGGGCGCACCGTGCGCGCGCCCGAAAAGACCATCGCCGTGCCGGATCACAACGTCCCCACCACGCCGGACCGCGAAAACGGGATCGAGAACGAGGACAGCCGCATCCAGGTCGAGGCGCTGGACCGCAACGCGCGCGAGTTTGGCGTGCATTACTATCCCGTGAACGATGTCCGTCAGGGGATCGTGCATATCGTCGGCCCGGAACAGGGCTGGACCCTGCCGGGCATGACGGTCGTCTGCGGCGACAGCCACACCGCCACGCATGGTGCGTTCGGCGCGCTGGCCCACGGGATCGGCACCTCCGAGGTCGAGCATGTGCTGGCCACGCAGACGCTGATCCAGAAGAAATCGAAGAACATGAAGGTCGAGATCACCGGCCAGCTTCCCCCCGGCGTGACCGCCAAGGATATCACGCTGACCGTGATCGGGCGCACCGGGACCGCCGGCGGCACCGGCCATGTGATCGAATACTGCGGCGAGGCGATCCGGTCGCTGTCGATGGAAGGGCGCATGACCGTGTGCAACATGGCGATCGAGGGCGGCGCGCGGGCCGGATTGATCGCCCCGGACGAAAAGACCTTCGAATACATAAAGGGCCGCCCCCACGCGCCGAAGGGCGCGCAATGGGAAGCCGCGCTGGCCTGGTGGAAGACGCTTCACTCGGACGAGGGCGCGCGTTGGGACAAGGTCATCACCATCGCCGCCGAGGAGATCGCCCCCGTCGTCACCTGGGGCACCTCGCCCGAGGATGTGCTGCCGATCACCGGTGAAGTGCCCGACCCCGAAAGCTTTTCGGGCGGCAAGGTCGAGGCCGCGCGCCGGGCGCTTGACTACATGGCGCTGAAGCCGGGCCAGAAGCTGCGCGACATCGAGATCGACACGGTGTTCATCGGCTCCTGCACCAACGGCCGGATCGAGGATCTGCGCGCCGCCGCCGAGGTGCTGCGCGGCCAGAAGATCAAGGTCAAGCGCGCCATGGTGGTGCCGGGCTCGGGCCTGGTGCGCGCGCAGGCCGAGGAAGAGGGGCTGGCGCAGGTGTTCATCGACGCGGGCTTCGAATGGCGGTTGGCGGGCTGCTCCATGTGCCTGGCCATGAACCCGGACCAGCTTGCCCCGGGCGAGCGCTGCGCGGCCACCTCGAACCGCAATTTCGAGGGCCGTCAGGGCCGCGGCGGGCGCACGCATCTGATGTCCCCCGCCATGGCCGCGGCGGCGGCGGTGACGGGCCGTCTGACGGATGTGCGCGAGCTGATGGGTGAGAAGGTCTGAATGGAATCTGCCCGGCGTATCACTCGTATGCTTTGCCAGGCTGTGATCAGCCTCGGGATGTCGTCGGCGGCAGTGACTGCTGATGACATCACGGCCTGCGACTACTTCCAATGCGCCTTTCTTGCCTTTGAAACACATTCTGGTCGCAACTTGTCGTCGCTTGAGAGCCGAGTTGACTCGGAAGAGAAAAGGGCCGGTCAGATCCTTTTGGAGCGCGGGGTGGCGATGGGACTCGCTTGGCTAGAACTGCCGCGGGATGCCCAACCATTCGTCGGATGGTCATGCATGGTCTTGACTGGGGGCTCGGAAACCGCGGAGCCCATGTTTGCCGTCGGGCGGGCCTACGAGTGGTCTACGCGTAGAACGCCCAATCTCTATCGGGATGCAAGATTGAGTTCGAGCGAAGCGTTCAGCAGACTGAACTGCGCCGCCCTCATCGGAGAATGAAAGATGGACAAATTCACTACCCTCACCGGCATCGCCGCCCCAATGCCGCTGGTCAACATCGACACCGACATGATCATCCCCAAGCAGTTCCTGAAGACCATCAAGCGGTCCGGGCTGGGGGTGAACCTGTTCGACGAGA
>SKMI01000035.1 GCA_007121115.1 Paracoccaceae bacterium
CACCGGGTGGGGGCCTTGGTGACGAGTCCGGCACGGTTGGCGCAGGCAGAGAAGTTCCTGGACTGCGTGGCGATCTGCCCGACGGGTCTGGGACAAAGGGCGGCGCTCTGGGGGCTGGCGCATCTGGGCGACTGGCTGGCGGGGGAGCGGGCGGAAATCCTGGCGCGGCGGGCGGCCATCGACGCGGCGCTCGGCGGCCTGAAGGGCTGGGCGCTCGACGGGTCGGGGGCCTATTTCGCCTGGGTGCGGCATCCGTTCGACATGCCCTCGGACATGCTGGCGCAGCGGCTGGTGCGCGAGGCGAGCGTGCTGGTGCTGCCGGGGACCATGTTCATGCCGCGGGCCGAGGACGGTGCGCGGCATTTGCGGATCGCCTTTGCAAATGCCGATGCGGCGGGGATTGCCGAACTGGCGGAACGGCTGGCGACGTTCCGGCCCTGAGCGATTTCTCAAATTGAGCGCGCGTGCCGCGCGCACGACATGCGCCGCGCCCGCCGCGTTGCGGCAGTCACGGCGGTGGGTGCCCGGTCGCGCGCGTCAGCGCCAGATGGCGAGGTTTTCCAGAAGGATGACGAAGCGCCGGGCGACGAACAACGTCCCGCCCCATCCGAAGGCCAGATCGGCGGCGACAAGCCCGGCCACCACCACGGCGATTCCGGCGGCGATGGTGTTGGTCATGGTGTCGCGCCCCCCGCGCCCCCGCCCCCTGCGCCGGGGCTGGCCCGGTGCGTCAGTGCATGAGCCGTCCCATTGCCGCCGCGACATCGGCCATGCGGCAGGAAAAGCCCCATTCGTTGTCATACCATGCCAGAACGCGCACCGTGCGCCCACCCACGACCTTGGTCTGGTCGGGGGCAAAGATCGACGAATGCGTGGTGTGGTTGAAATCGATGGAGACCTTGGGCTCGGGGTCATACGCCAGCACCGCGCCCATGGCCCCGGCGGCGGCCTCGCGGACCACTTCGTTCACATCGTCCACGGTGACGGTTTTCGATGCCTGAAACGTCAGGTCCACGGCGCTCACGTTCGGGGTGGGCACGCGCAGGGCGGTGCCGTCAAGCTTGCCCGCCAGTTCCGGGAGCACTGCGCCCAGTGCCTTGGCGGCGCCGGTGGAGGTGGGGATCATCGCCATGGCCGCGGCGCGGGCGCGGTAAAGGTCCGTGTGGCGCCGGTCCAGCGTCGGCTGGTCGCCGGTGTAGCTGTGAATGGTCGTCATGATGCCCGAATCGATGCCGATGGCATCGTTGAGCACCTTGGCCAGCGGGGCGAGGCAGTTCGTGGTGCAGGAGCCGTTGGAGACCACGTGATCCCCGGTCGTCAGCGCCCGGTGGTTCACGCCATAGACGATGGTCCGGTCGGCGCCCTTGGCCGGGGCCGAAACCAGCACGCGCTGCGCGCCCCGGCCCAGGTGCACGGCGGCCTTGTCGCGGGCGTTGAACTTGCCGGTGCATTCCAGCACCACGTCCACGCCATCCCAGTCCAGCTCGCTCGGATCGTAGGTGGACATCACCTTGATCGGACCACGGCCCAGGTCGATGCTGTCGCCCTGCACCCGCACGGTCCCGGGGAAGCGGCCATGGACCGAATCGTATTTCAGCAGATGGGCGTTGGTCTCGATCGGGCCGGTGGCGTTGATGCGCACCACCTCGACATCGTTGCGCGCGCTTTCGGCGATATGGGCCAGTGTGCAGCGCCCGATCCGCCCAAACCCGTTGATCCCGATGGTGATGGTCATGTCGGCCCCCTTCTGCGTATCCCGGACAGTTGCCACGTTGCAATCCGTATACGCAGGGATACCGGGGCGAGGAAGACCAAAACCCTTTTTCCCGCAGTGCGTTAGCGCAATCTTTTCCTGTCAGCGCTAACGCACTGCGCGTGTGCATTGAACTCTGGCAGCACCACGCTGTGGTCAGGCGGATACGCGCCGCGGGCTGCGGCGCGTATCCGGTGCGGCGCTCAGTCGGCTTCGTGCAGTTCGGCGAAGCGCGCGTTCAGCATCTCATTAAGGGCCGGGTCGGCGGCGGCGGCATCGCCGATGGCGATGTATTCGTCCACGGTGATGCCCGGGGTCTCTTCCACCGCGGCGAGAATCGCCGTGTTGGCATCTTCGATGATCTGATTCTGCTCGGCTTCGGACTCGGCGGTCTCGAGGTTTTGCAGATAGGCGTCGCGGACATCGGCCACGGCCATGGCCGCGTCGATGAACGCATCGAGTTTCTCTTCCTGCTCGATCAACTCCGCGCCCGGGACCTCGGTCTGCGCAAGCGTTGCCGTGGCGCCGAGCCCGCCGAAGGCCATGCCGATGGCGAGAGCGGCGGGGGCGAGGGTGCGTTGGAATACCATGAAGAACTCCTGTTCATTGCGGTTTCGCAGTGTTTGCCTGCAGCCTCGGACCTAGTGGCCATGGCTTTCGGGCGCAAATCGCTCGGCATTTTCTTGCTTGTTGGCCGCTGATCCCCGCTATGGGGCACGGATGCCGGACAAACTGGCCCTTCGCGCGGGTGAATACTGGACAGTCGCAGCCGTGCAGGGCAGTCTGAAGCAAAACGGTTCGGAGACTGCCATGAAGCCTGCCACGCCCCGTTCGCCCCTGCTGGTTCTGATGTCCCTTCTGGCGCTTGTCTGGTACGGAGCGCTTGCGCTCGATTATCTGGCGGCGCGCTTAGATGGGCTCGATGCCCTGCCCTTGCCCGCCGGGATCGGGGGGACGCCCGAGACGATGCCGCTCTGGGCGGCCGTGGCCACCGGCGTGGCGATATGGCTGGGCCTGTTCGCGGCCTTCCTCCTGCTGCTGCGAGACAGCATGGCGGTGTTGTGTTTCGCCTTCACGTTGATCGCGGCGGCGCTGCAGGGTATCTGGTTGGTGCAGTTTTCCATGGCCGGGCCGCAGTCGTTTCTGGGCATCCCGTCAGAGCAGATGTTGGGCGCGCAACTGCTGGTGCCGCTGGTGCTGTGGGTCTATGCCCGCAGTCTCAAGCAGCGCGGGGCGCTGGCCTGAGGTCGGGCGCGCGCCTGCTGTCGCAATAGCGTGATGATGGTGCTTTGCGGGCGTGACTTGCGTTTCGCCGCGCGCATCCCGATTATGCGACCGTTTTAACAGCGGAGCTATCATGACCATTCGCGCAAACCTTGCCGATGCGGTCGGCAACACCCCCCTGATCCGTCTGACCCGCGCGAGCGAAGCGACGGGGTGCGAGATCCTGGGCAAGGCCGAGTTCCTGAACCCCGGCCAGTCGGTCAAGGATCGCGCCGCGCTCTGGATCATCCGCGATGCGGTGGCGCGCGGGGCACTGGAACCTGGCGGCACCATCGTCGAGGGCACCGCCGGAAACACCGGTATCGGGCTGGCGTTGGTCGGCGCCTCCATGGGGTTCCGGACGGTGATCGTGATCCCGGAAACCCAGAGTCAGGAAAAAAAGGACATGCTGCGCCTGGCGGGCGCCGAACTGGTCGAGGTGCCGGCGGTGCCCTATCGCAACCCCAACAACTACGTCCGCTATTCCGGCCGGCTGGCCGCGGAACTGGCGCGGACCGAGCCAGCGGGCGCGATCTGGGCCAACCAGTTCGACAATGTGGCCAACCGGCAGGCGCATGTCGACAGCACCGGCCCCGAGATCTGGGAACAGACCGGCGGCAAGGTGGATGGATTCATCTGCGCCGTGGGGTCGGGCGGCACGCTGGCGGGGGTGGCGGAGGCGCTCCAGCCAAAGGGCGTCAAGATGGGTCTTGCCGATCCCGAGGGCGCGGCGCTCTACAGCTTCTACACCACCGGCGAATTCAAGGCCGAAGGCTCCAGCATCACCGAAGGGATCGGGCAGGGGCGGGTGACGGCCAACCTGGAAGGGTTCACCCCCGATTTCTGCGCCCGCATCCCGGATGCCGAGGCGCTGCCCGTCGTCTTCGACCTCCTGGAACACGAAGGGCTGTGCCTGGGCGGTTCGTCCGGGATCAACGTGGCCGGCGCCATCCGCATGGCGCGGGAAATGGGACCGGGGCACACCATCGTCACGATCCTGTGCGATTACGGCAACCGCTATCAATCGAAGCTGTTCAATCCCGCTTTCCTGCGCGACAAGGGACTGCCGGTTCCCCGCTGGATGGAGCGCGCACCGCGGTCGCTGCCCGATGTCATGCAGGACGCATGACCGGCGCAGGATCGCAGGGGGGCCCCGGCGCCGCCGAACCTGACGGTTTCGCTGAAATGACATAACCCCGAGGTCAGCCGTGCGCATGCGCTTGCCACCCGAGTTGTTCCGACTTGCCCTGATCCGGTTTACACTCCTTGTTGGCGCCGCGCTGGCCGTCGCGGTAGCCCCGACCGCCGCGCAAGACCTCCAGGAACAGCGCGTCAACAGCGAAGCCACCGCCGCCGAAGGCCCCGACCTCGAAGCGTGGGAGGCGCTTGCCACACGGGCCGAGGACGCGCTCGCCGAGCAGGCCCCCAGCGAGTCCCTGATCGAGCTTCGTGGCCTGTTGGTGGAGAAGCGCTCGCAGTTCCTCACCGTGCAGGACGCCAACCGCGAGCGCGTCGCCGCGCTGCGCCGCCAGGTCGAGGCGCTGGGCCCCCCGCCCGAGGAAGGCGAGACCGAGGCCCCCGAGATCGCCGAGCGCCGCGCCGCGCTGACCGAACAGCTTACCCGCGCGCAGGCGCCCGTTCTGACCGCCGAAGAGGCGTTCCGCCGTGCGGACGGGCTGATCCGCTCCATCGACCGCATCTTGCGCGAACGCGATGCCGATGCGCTGCTGACGCTCTGGCCGTCACCGGTGAACCCGGCCAACTGGCTGGCGGGCGCCGATGCGCTGGTGCGCACCGCACAATCCGGCATCGAGGAAGTGCTGCGCAATCTGGCCAATCCGGTCCGACAGGCCGAGTTGCGCGCCAATCTGGTGCTGGTCTTCGGCGCGCTGGTGCTGGCGGGGCTCCTGATGCTGCGCGGCTATCGCTGGACGCAGGATCTGACGATCCGGCTGCAGGATGGCGCGCGCAGCAAGCGCGGGCGGCAGGCGATGACGCTTCTGACCTCGCTGTCGCAGATCGCCGTGCCGCTGACGGGGGTGTTCCTCTTCACCTTTGCCATCGAGGCGACGTCGCTGCCCGGTCCGACCGGCTCGGACGCGCTGTCCGGGATCCTGCTGGCCGGGATGGCCTATCTGGGCGCGCGCTGGCTGGGCGCCCAGATCTTCACCCATTCCGAAAACGCCTACACGCCGCTGCGCCTGCCCCGCGAACGTCGGCGCGAAGGGCGGCTGATGGCCGCCCTGACCGGGGTACTGCTGGGGGTTCAGGCGTTCTTCGAAACCTTGGTGGAGCCGCGCCTGACCTCCGAAGCCGCCTATGCCGTGCTGGCCTTTCCGGTGATGGTGCTGGCCGGGGTGGTGCTGTTCCGGATCGGGCAACTGCTGCTCCACCACGCCCGGCCGGTGCAGGCGGATGCCTCCGGCGACGCGACCGCCACGGCGAAACCGGCCGATACTGGCGCCGACACTGACGCCGAGCCCGATTTCTTCGACCGGCTGGTGCGGATCGTCGGGCGCGTCTGCATGGTACTGGGGCTGGGCGCACCGATCCTCGCTGCCGTGGGCTATGTCCAGGCCGCGCAGGCGCTGCTCTTCCCGGCCATCGGCTCGCTGGGGCTGCTGGGTCTGCTGGTGCTGCTGCAGGGGCTGGTCAAGGATGTCTATGCCGTGGTCGTGCGTAGCGGCAGCGCCGAGACCGAGGCACTGATCCCGGCGCTGATCGGCTTTGGTCTGGCGCTCCTGTCGGTGCCGGTCTTCGCGTTGATCTGGGGGGTCCGAACCTCGGAACTGCTGGAAATCTGGCAGGCCACGCGCGAGGGTTTCACCATCGGCGAGACCCGCGTGTCGCCCACCAACCTTCTGTCCTTCATCGTCGTCTTTGCCATCGGCTACACGGTGGTGCGCGTGATTCAGGGCGCTCTGGGCACCACGGTGCTGCCCAAGACCTCGCTCGACCGGGGCGGGCAGAAGGCGATCGTTTCGGGCTTCGGCTATGTCGGCATCTTCCTGGCCGCGGTCATCGCCTTCTCCACCGCCGGCATTGACCTGTCGGCGCTGGCGCTGGTGGCGGGCGCGCTGTCGGTGGGGATCGGCTTCGGTCTGCAGAACGTGGTGTCCAACTTCATCTCGGGCATCATCCTGCTGGTCGAACGCCCCATTGCCGAAGGCGACTGGATCGAGGTCGGCGGCACCATGGGGATCGTGCGCTCGATCTCGGTGCGCTCCACGGTGATCGAAACCTTCGACAAGACCGATGTGATCGTTCCCAACGCCGATCTGATCTCCACCTCGGTCACCAACTGGACGCACTACAACAACACGGGCCGACTGATCATGAAGGTCGGGGTCAGCTATGCCGCCGACACCCGCGTGGTGGAGCGCATCCTGCGCGAGGTGGCCGAGGCACAGCCGCTGGTGGCGCTGAATCCGGCGCCTTCGGTGGTGTTCATGGGGTTCGGTGATGACGCGCTGGAATTCGAGGTGCGGTGCATTCTGCGGGACGTGAATTTCATCATGAAGGTTCGGTCGGACATGAACCACGAGATCATCCGCCGCTTCCGCGAGGCCGGGATCGAGATCCCCTTCGCCCAGCGCGACATCTGGCTGCGTAACCCCGAGGCGCTGCCCGGCGGGCGGCCTGCTCCGGAACACGCCCCGGAGCCTGCCAGCGAACCCCGTGTTCAACCCGCACCGCCCGCAGGCCGCAAGGGGCGCCCACCGCGCACGGGCGATCCGGTCCCCGAAACCGCCCGCCCCGATTTCGATGACATGAGCGACCCGGAGGGTAGCGACCGATGAGCACGTCGACCGAGCTTCTGTTCCGCGCCGACCCCTACGCCCGCGAGGCCGCGGCTTCGGTGATCGCCCAGGCCGAGGGCGGGCTGGTGCCGGACGCGAGCCTCTTCTACCCGGCCGGTGGTGGCCAGCCGGGCGACACCGGCACCCTGCGCTGGCTCGGGGGCGAGACGCGCATCATCGACACGCGCAAGGGCGCGGATGGCGCCGTGGTGCTGATCGCCGCCGAAGGCGCCGCGCTGCCCGCGCCCGGCACGGCCATCACCCAGCATCTCGACTGGGAGCGCCGCCACCGGATCATGCGCGTGCACACGGCCCTGCACCTCTTGTCAGTGGTGATCCCGCTGCCCGTCACCGGCGGGCAGATTGGCCCGGACAAGGGGCGGCTGGATTTCGACATGCCCGAAGCGCCCGCCGACCGCGACGCGCTGGAACGCGCGTTGAACGATCTGGTGGCGCGCGACCTGCCGGTGACCGAGGACTGGATCACCGATGCCGAGCTTGCCGCCAATCCCGGGCTGGTCAAGACCATGTCGGTGGCGCCGCCCATGGGCGCGGGCCGCGTGCGGCTGGTGCGCATCGGCACGGGGGCGGATCAGGTGGATCTGCAACCCTGCGGCGGCACCCATGTCGCCCGCACCGGCGAAATCGGCCCCCTGCGCTTCGGCAAGATCGAGAAAAAAGGCCGCCAGAACCGCCGCGTCTCCGTGCTTCTGGCCGCGTGACCCCGCGCGCCCTCCGCGCACCTCGGTCCGCCTCTTCATCTTGCCCTAAGTACCCCGGGAGTCGCCCGGAACGGGCGACGGGGGCGGCGCCCCCATCCCCCGCTACCACCGGCGCGCGTCCGCCAGGTGCCAGAGCGCTGCACCGACCCGCCAGAATGGCTCGCGCAGAAAGCGCAGCGGGTCGGGCGGCGGTGGGCCGTCGTGCAGGGGCAGGGGGATCGCCTCGGGTCCGGTCTCGCCCAGCGCCAACCGCGCCAGCATGGCGCCGAAAACAGTGCCCGGCGCGATCCCGCGACCGTTGAAGCCGGAAATCGACCAGGCGCCGGGACCGTGCGCGCAGAAGCGCGGTAGCGCGTCGGGGGTGGTGCCGATGCGGCCGAACCAGGCGCTTTCGAACGGAACATCGGCCAGCGCGGGGAAAAGCTGCGCCAGCCGCCGCCGCGCCCAGGCGCGGTGCGCCGAGCGATCCATCGCCCCCAGCGCGCCGACCGAGCCCAGCACCAGCCGCCCGCGCGCATCCATCCGGAACGAGGTCAGGATCTTCGCCGTGTCCCACGCCCCTTCGCCCCCTGGCAGCACCTGCGCGCGCAGGGCGTCTGGCAAGGGTTCAGTGGCGATGTTGAAATAGGGCAGCACGCTCTGATGCGCGCGCAGCCCCGCCGCCGCCCCGGTGCCATAGGTGTTCCCCGCCAGGATCAGCGCCCGCGCTTTCACGGACCCGTCGGGCGTGGCCACGCGCCAGCCGCCACCGGATTGCGGTGTGATGCCGGTGGCCGGGCTGTCCGTGAAGATTTGCGCCCCCGCCGACAGCGCCGCAGCCGCCAGCCCGCGCGCATAGGCCAGCGGCTGGATGGTCCCCGCGCGAGGATCGAAAAGCGCGGCGCGGAACCCGTGCGCGCCGGTGCGCAATGCGGTCGCCTCGGCGTCCAGCAATTCGACCGCCGCGCCCCGACGCTGCCATTGCGCATGGCGCGCGCGCAGGGCTGCCGCGCCAGCGTCATCCGGGGCGCAATGCAGCGTGCCCGCCGGACGCGCTTCACAGTCGATGCCGTGACGGCGGACAATCTTCCAGACCTGCGCCGGGCCTTCGGCCAGTGCCGCCAGCAGGCGCGGGCCATGGTCCGGGCCAAGCCGCGCCTCCAACGCGTCCGGCATCAGCCACAGCGCGGCGTTGACCAGCCCGACGTTGCGCCCCGATCCGCCCTGACCGATTGCTCCGGCCTCGACCACGGCGACCCGTGCGCCCGCCTGCGCCGCATGCAGGGCAGCCGACAGGCCCGTGTAGCCCGCCCCGACAATGGCGATATCGGCGGTGATGTCGTCGGCCAGCGCCGCGCAGGATGGCGGCGGCGGCGCCGTGGCGGCCCACAGGCCGCAACCATCGGTGCCGCCATCCCCCGCCGGATCAGGCGTTTCGGTGCCTAAGAAGGCCATAAGCGGCCCGGCCCCGCATCAGGGTTCGAGCGATTCGTACCCCGCGGTGAAGCCCATCAGCGACATCGTCGCCTCGACCTCCTGATCGGGGGCGGCGGCGGGGACAAGGGTCCAGACGGCCTCGGATCCGCGCTTGAACATCTCAATCTCGTCGGCGGTGAAGCCGATGCGGGCCACGCAGCCCATGGCGTTGCAGAAGCTGAAGGGGTAGCGCCGCGCCTCGCCGCCATCCACGCGCATGGTCAGTTGCGCCGTCAGCAGCGTTTCCAGCGGCGCGAGGAAGGTCGCACCCGCCGCGGCCTGCTGGCCGGGCGGCAGCGGGAATATCATGATCTCGGCCACGGCACCGCCGGTTTCATCGTTCAGCAACTGGGTGATCTGGCACGGATCGTCGCCTTCGGGGGTGCGCATGCAGGTGCGTTCCCAGTCGGTGAAGACCTCGTCGACATAGGTTTCGCCGATACCGTCGCCGCTTTCGGCCTGGGCGCCCATGCCCAGCGGTTCGCCCATGGACAGACCGGGCTCCCCTTCCTCGGATTGCGAAAGCGCGGGGGATGCCAGCAGAAGGGCCGGTAGGAGAGCCAGAGCCTTTGCGGTGTTCTTCATCGGGGTACCTGCATTCAGAAAGTTGACCTCGGATGGGCTCCTAGCACGCCCGTGCGGGTTTGTCAGGCCCTGCCGGCTGAGCGCTGGCCGTGCACTCCGTCACGTTCGGGCGAGATGGCGCCGAACGATTGGCCAAAAGGGGGATCACGGGACGTGGCTGCGGCGGCAGGGTCGCGGGGCGGTGAGGGTCGGCGGGACCAAAATGAAAAGGGCCCCGAAGGGCCCTGATCGCACTTGCTTTTGTTTGCTCCCTGTCGGACTGGCCGACGAATTGCGCCGAACCCTATGAACAAAGGACCGGTCCGTCAACAGGTCATGCACCACTTTTTTCGGAACAGCCTGGCAGACGTGTCAAGCGTTGACAGATACCCCGCCGCCGCGGAAAAAAGGCCGCGCACGGGGCGCGGCCAGTCTGACAGGGAGGAAATATGGCCGTAGTCAACGCCAGATCGGCCATGAGGCGATCCTGTCAGCGGATGCTTAACAATGCGTTTCCGCATCACGCGGAAAATGCAGATTGCCAGGGCAGCAAACCCGGATGTTCCGTTGCCGGGCCCGCGCCGGGCCCGTCGATTTCAGCCGTTGCCGCGCAACGCCTCGGGGTGCATGGCCAGGAATTCGTGCAGGGTCTTGTAGAGCGCGCGTGCCTGGATCAGATCATGCTTGCGCAGCGCATCGCGGATATCGTCGCAGATCATGCCCTGCACCTTTTGCGGGCCATGATGAATGTGCATCAGGTAATCGCCGATCTCGGCGGCCTCGACCTGGCTCAGATGCTCATGCTGGGCAATCGCGTCGATTTCGGCGCGCGACAAACAGGTCATGTCCAATATGTCATTTTCGTTGATCATGGGGCTCCTCCTCCTCATTGACGGGCAAGCATACACCAATTCGGCGGGATACGCGTTGATTCCGGTCAATGGCGGTGTTTGAAGCTTGCGGGCATCGGCAAGCACGGAAAATTTGCAAATTTTTGCGGCTGCGCTGGCGGAGATTTGCAAATTTACCGAAATCCCTTTGTCATGCGCGCGGCTTGCCCCTATGGTCCGGCCGACCGGGGGCGGGGCGTCTGAAAAAAGGCGTCTGGCGAGGGGGCGGCTGAGGAGGGAGCGCATGAAGGACATTCTGCAGGAACTGGAATCGCGCCGCGCGCAGGCCCGCGCGGGGGGCGGCGAACGCCGGGTGGCCGCGCAGCACGCCAAGGGCAAGCTGACCGCCCGCGAACGGCTGGAACTGCTGCTGGACGAGGGCAGCTTCGAGGAATTCGACATGTTTGTCGCCCACCGCTGCACCGATTTCGGGATGCAGGACGACCGCCCCTATGGCGACGGGGTGGTGACCGGCTGGGGCACCATCAACGGGCGGCAGGTCTATGTTTTCAGTCAGGATTTCACCGTCTTCGGCGGCTCGCTGTCGGAAACCCATGCCCAGAAGATCTGCAAGATCATGGACATGGCGATCCAGAACGGCGCGCCGGTGATCGGACTCAACGATTCGGGCGGCGCGCGCATCCAGGAAGGGGTGGCCAGCCTTGCAGGCTATGCGGATGTGTTCCAGCGCAACATCATGGCCTCGGGCGTGGTGCCGCAGATCAGCGTCATCATGGGGCCGTGCGCGGGCGGCGCGGTCTATTCCCCGGCCATGACCGACTTCATCTTCATGGTGAAGGACACCAGCTACATGTTCGTCACCGGCCCCGATGTGGTCAAGACGGTCACCAACGAAGTGGTCACCGCCGAGGAACTGGGCGGCGCCATCACCCACACGCGCAAGTCCTCGGTCGCCGATGCGGCGTTCGAGAATGACGTGGAGGCGCTGATCGAGGTGCGGCGTCTGGTGGACCTGTTGCCGCTCAACAACCGCGACGGGGTGCCGAAGCGGCCGTTCTTCGATGACCCAGGGCGGCTGGAACCCAGCCTGGACACGCTGATCCCGGAAAACCCCAACACGCCCTATGACATGAAGGAGCTGATCCACAAGGTCGCGGATGAAGGCGATTTCTACGAAATGCAGGCCGAATTCGCCAAGAACATCATCACCGGTTTCATCCGTCTGGAAGGGCGGACCGTGGGGGTGGTGGCCAACCAGCCGATGGTGCTGGCCGGGTGTCTGGATATCGATTCCAGCCGCAAGGCGGCCCGCTTCGTCCGCTTCTGCGACGCGTTCGAAATCCCGATCCTGACCTTTGTCGATGTGCCCGGCTTCCTGCCCGGCACCGGGCAGGAATATGGCGGCGTCATCAAGCATGGCGCTAAGCTCTTGTTCGCCTATGGCGAGGCGACGGTGCCCAAGGTCACGGTCATCACCCGCAAGGCCTATGGCGGCGCCTATGACGTGATGAGCTCCAAGCACCTGCGCGGGGATTTCAACTACGCCTGGCCGACGGCCGAGATCGCGGTGATGGGCGCCAAGGGCGCGGTGGAAATCCTCTACCGGTCCGAACTGGGCGCGCCCGAGAAGATCGCCGCGCGCACCAGCGATTACGAGGACCGTTTCGCCAACCCCTTCGTCGCCGCCGAAAAGGGCTTCATCGATGAAGTGATCATGCCGCATTCGACCCGTAAGCGCGTCTGTCGCGCCTTTGCAAGCTTGCGCAACAAGAAGCTGACCAACCCGTGGAAGAAGCACGACAACATCCCCCTGTGACGCCACCACCCGGCCATCCGGATGCGCGCGCCTTTGCCGCCGACCGCCTGCTGGAAAGCGAGCGGCTGGCGCTGGCCGCCGCCGGGGCGCCGCTGGCGTTGCTGCTGACGCAGATCGGCACCATTGCGGGGTCCGGGGACCTTGTGCGCCTGCTGGCCACCGTGTCGATGCTTGGCTTCGTCTATTGCTGCATCTGGCAGGTGTATATCGTGAATTACGCCACCTACTGGCTGGCCGCGGCGCGGATGGAAGGGGACAGCCCCGCGCTTGTCGGGCGCGGCCAGATCAGCGCCTTCCGCCTGCGCGAGGCGCATACCGAAGAGGGGTTGATCCGTCTGATCCGGCGCTTCCGCTGGCACTATTCGCTGGCCTGTTGGGCGGGCGGGCTGAGTGGGCTGGGCGCGGCGCTGATGGTGGTCTGGTCATGAGCCGGGGGCAGGGGCTTTTGCTGGCGGTTGCGGCCAGTGGCATGGCGCTGTCCGGTGCCGCAATGGCAGATCCGCTGCACCTGCCTTCGGGGCAGGAGGCGCAGTTGCATGACTTCTACTGGGAGGAAGACAGCGGCACCCTGCGATTGCGCTACGTGGTCACGGCGGTCGCCGATCCGGATTACGCCGATGACGCAGATGCGGTGTTTGCCGACATGGAGTGGCTGTGCAACGGCGCAGGGCTTGCGAAGATCAATGCCGACGGCAACCCGTGGGATGGCGTGACCGTCACCATGATGGCCGAACCGGTCGAGCTTGGCCGCAGCGCCCCGGAGGTGGTCCAGTTCTTCGAAGCCTTCTCGGTCGCGGACGACACCTGTATCTGGGAGGCGTTCTGATGCCGGCCCCGTATCTTGTGCCGGGGCAGGCAGCAGGCGTCCCGGTTGGTGCAGCTTCGCCACACGCGCGCGTGCACGCAGGAATGCTGTGGATCACGGCCCCGAAATCGCGTATCGTCCGAGGCGATGCCATGACCGGCATCGGTCAACACCGCAATCGCCGGGCGGCGCCAAAAACGATCGTCCGGGCGGAGAACGAGAGCAGGAGAAACAGATGTCGAAAGCCACTGTCGCAGCAGCGCTTCTGGCGACCATGGTGCTGGGTGCTTGCGCAAAGCATCGCCCGGCCGAAGTCGAGCCCGCACCAGAGCCGATCTACGTCGAGCCGGTATCCGTCAAGGGCTGATACCGCTTCCGCGGGGCGAGGGACGCGTGCCCTCGCCACCGCCACGCGTCTGGGCTGGCCGCTGGGCCGGTGTAGCGCCGCGTTCCGGCAAGTTTCCGCGTGGTCGCAGGGCCATCGGTGGTCATACGCCCAAGCGTGCTTTACCCTTCCCTCCCGGTGCGGACCTGTGTTCCGTGCCCAGGACAATCGGCGCCCCGGCAACGGGGCGCCGTTGTCTTGTTCCGAGTGCGACAACAGGAGGGACTTATGCCCAGACTACCCGCCATTCTGGCCGTGGGCGCCACGCTCACCATCGCAGCCTGCGCGCAGCAGGCCCCTGCGCCCGAGCCGATGGCGCAAGACCCGCAGGCCCAGCCCACCGGGTCCCAGGCAATGCCGCCCGAGATCGAAGCCATGCAGCAGGACCCTCTGGCGCCCGCGCCTGAGCCTGAGCCTGAGCCCGCGCCTGGCGACCCTGCCCCGACCGAACCCGGTTTCTGAGGCACTGCCGCGCTGGCCCGATGTGGCTGATGCGCTCGGCCCTTGCATCGGGCGCCCCGTCTGGGGGCGCCCATGCTGAAACATCGCGGCTTTCCGGGGCGGCTGCCCGGCACCGATTTCCAGTTCACCATCCGCCGCGCCAACAAGGCCGGGGCCACAAGGCTGATCGCGCGCGAGCGCTACGCCGACCGCCGCCCCGCCGACCGCCGCGCCGATGCCGGATTTCTGGCCGCGCTGATCGAACATTTCGGCGACGAACCCTTCGAGCGCGGCAATCTGGACGCCGGGCGGCTGTCCTGGCTTCTGGGCCGCGAAGTGCTGCCCGCAGAGCCAGATTTCGACCCCGAAAGCTACGAGGCCCTGCTGCGTGTGGATATCGACCGCGCGCGCGCCTCCTTTCCGGAACTCTTCGCCGGAAGCGACCGAGACGGGGGGGACGCATGACAGCGCTGCGGCATCGGCAGATTTTCGCCGATTTCTCGGCGCCCGGCGCGTCCGCTTGCTGCGGGGGCCAAGGCTGCACGCTATTCTTGGACCATAACAACAATATCGAGCAGGTTCCAAAATGCCCAAGACATCCCTTCTTGCCGTCGTGCTCGGCGGCCTCGTACTGGCCGGATGCGGCCAGACCGTTGGCGAACAGGCGCTTTTCGGCGGTGCGGCCGGTGCGGCGGCGGGTGCCATTACCGGTGGCGATGCGTTGGCCGGTGGCATCATCGGCGCGGGTGGCAATGTCGCCTTCTGCCAGCTCTATCCCAGCGAGTGCCGTTAACACCGGCCTGATACCTCCGGGCGCAGGCCGCTGCGCCCCGCCCTCGACCCGGCGCGCCGCCAAGGCGCCCTTGCCCTGCGCTGCACAGGCCGCGCGGGATCATTGCCGTTGTGCGGCCATCCGCGCGCCTTGTCGCCCCCGCCTTTCCATCGCCATCCTTCCCCAGCGCTCCAGACAGAGGTTGCCGCACGCATGTTCTCCAAGATCCTGATCGCCAACCGGGGTGAAATCGCCTGCCGGGTCATCAAGACCGCCCGCCGCATGGGCATTCGCACCGTTGCGGTCTATTCCGACGCCGACCGCAACGCCCTGCATGTGGAAATGGCCGACGAGGCCGTCCATATCGGCCCCGCGCCCGCGAACCAGTCCTATATCGTGATCGACCGGATCATGGATGCCATCCGCCAGACCGGCGCCGAGGCCGTGCATCCCGGTTACGGATTTTTGAGTGAGAACAAGGCGTTTGCCCAGGCTCTTCAAGCCGAGGGCGTGGCCTTCATCGGTCCGCCTGCCGCCGCCATCGAGGCGATGGGCGACAAGATCACCTCGAAGAAACTCGCCGCCGAGGCCGGTGTGAACACCGTGCCCGGCGTCATGGGCCTGATCGCCGATGCCGAGGAGGCGGTGAAGATCTCGAACGAGATCGGCTATCCGGTGATGATCAAGGCCAGCGCCGGGGGCGGCGGCAAGGGCATGCGCATCGCCTGGAATGACGCCGAGGCGCGCGAGGGGTTCCAGTCTTCCAAGAACGAAGCGGCCAGCAGCTTCGGCGATGATCGCATCTTCATCGAGAAATTCGTCACACAGCCGCGGCACATCGAGATTCAGGTCCTCGCCGACAGCCACGGCAACGCCGTCTATCTGCACGAACGCGAATGCTCCATCCAGCGCCGTAACCAGAAGGTGATCGAAGAGGCGCCCTCGCCGTTTCTGGACGAAACCACCCGCAAGGCAATGGGCGAACAGTCCGTCGCGCTGGCGCAAGCGGTGGGCTACACATCGGCGGGCACCGTCGAATTCATCGTCGATGGCGACCGCAACTTCTATTTCCTGGAAATGAACACGCGGTTGCAGGTCGAGCATCCGGTGACCGAACTGATCACCGGCGTCGACCTGGTGGAACAGATGATCCGGGTGGCGGCGGGCGAGAAACTGCCCTTCGCCCAGGATGACCTGACCATCAACGGCTGGGCCATCGAATCCCGCCTCTATGCGGAAGACCCCTATCGCAACTTCCTGCCCTCCATCGGCCGGCTGACCCGCTACCGCCCCCCTGCGGAAGTGGCCGAGCCCAGCCGGGCGGTGCGCAACGACACCGGCGTGTTCGAGGGCGGCGAGATCTCCATGTATTATGACCCGATGATCGCCAAGCTCTGCACCTGGGCGCCCACCCGCGAAACCGCGATCGAGGAAATGCGCCTCGCGCTCGACGAGTTCGAGCTTGAGGGCATCGGCCATAACCTGCCGTTCCTCTCGGCTGTGATGGACCATCCGCGCTTTGTCTCGGGCGAGATCACCACCGCTTTCATCGCCGAAGAATACCCCGACGGGTTCCAGGGCGCGGTGCTTCCCGAAGACCTGCTGCGCCGCGTCGCCGCCAGCGCCTGCGCCATGCACCGCGTGGCCGAGATTCGGCGCGCGCGGGTTTCGGGGCGGATGGATAACCACGAACGCGTGGTGGGCGCCGACTGGGTGATCCGCCTGCAGGGGCAGGAATACGCCGTCACCATTGCCGCCGACCGCGAGGGCGCCACGGTGCGGCTCAACGGCTCGGAATACCGCATCACCTCGGACTGGAGACCGGGCCAGCCGCTGGCGCGGCTCATGGTGGATGGCGCGGCCCTGGTGATGAAGGTGGCGCGCATACCCGGCGGCTACCGGCTGCGGCTGCGCGGCGCCGACCTGCGCGCGCAGGTCTTCGCGCCGCGCATGGCCGAACTCGCCGCGCTGATGCCCGAGAAACTGCCGCCCGATACCTCGAAACTGCTGCTGTGTCCCATGCCCGGGCTGGTGGTCAGCCTCAACGTGGCCGAAGGCGACGCGGTCTTCGAAGGCCAGGCGCTCTGCACGGTCGAGGCAATGAAGATGGAAAACATCCTGCGCGCCGAGCGCAACGGCACGGTGGCGAAGATCAATGCTGCCCCCGGTGCTTCGCTGGCCGTGGATGACGTGATCATGGAGTTCGAATGACACCGCCCGGAAAGAAAGCGCCAACCCGATGACCCGCAGCCCCCTTCGCCTGTTCGTGGTCTACACGGGGTGTTTCCTCGTCGCCCTCGGGGCCGCCGCCTTCATCCTGACCCGCGTGCTTCCCCCGGTGCAGCAGGGCCAGACCGTGCTCCTGCTGCTGCCGCCGCTGGGCGGCATGGCGGTTTTTCACGGCCTGTTCCCGCTGCTCAGCCGCATCCGGCTGGGGCTGGAGTTTCTCGCTATCGGCGGCGGGCTTGTCTTCGGCCTCGGCGCAGTGCTCGCCGCGGGGGCCTGGTTCGGGCTGGTCTCGCTCACCGCTGCACTGCTGATGTGGCTGGTGGGCGTATTTGGACCCGGCTGGTGGCTGCTCTCGGGCTGGGCCGAACGGATCGGCTATTACAAGTGAGGCCAACCATGCTTCATCTTGCCGAAAATACTCCCGGGGGGAGGCGCGCGGTACGCGCGGCGGGGGGCAGCGCCCCCCGGCGGCGCGG